>CALWWO010000182.1 GCA_944385265.1 uncultured Oscillospiraceae bacterium | reverse complement strand
CTGCGATATGGGGCGAAGCCTTTTTTGCTTTTGCTGCACACTGCTAGAACGGCATGTGCGCCATGAGACCGGTAAGCGCCGAGAGACCGGTACGCACGCTGCGAGAACGGTACACGCATACCGAAAGGTCGATATGTGCCATAAGATCGGTATACACGCATCAAGACCGGTATGCACACTGCAAAACAGGTACGCGTGCCGCAAGACAGGTACCACACCGCATATACGTAAGACCGCTTGCGCGCGTATGACAGCGCGCGGAGCCTTATTTATTTTTGGAGGAGAATGATATGAAACCGTTTGGAGTAAACGAACTTAGAGAGATGTTTTTGTCATATTTTGAGAGCAAGGGACATCTCCGTTTGCCGAGCTTTTCGCTCATCCCGCAGAACGACGCGTCGCTGCTGCTCATAAATTCAGGCATGGCGCCGATGAAGCCGTGGTTCACAGGCGAGCAGGAGCCGCCGCGCCGCAGGGTCACGACGTGCCAGAAGTGTATCCGCACCGGAGATATCGAAAATATCGGCAAAACAGCCCGCCACGGGACGTATTTTGAAATGTTGGGCAACTTTTCGTTCGGAGATTATTTCAAGCACGAGGCGATAGCCTTCTGCTGGGAATTTCTCACCTCTCCCGACTGGGTCGGTATCGATCCCGACAGGCTTTACCCGTCGGTTTATGAGGACGACGACGAGGCGTTCGAGATCTGGAACAAGGAGATCGGCATACCGGCGGAGCGGATATTCCGCTTCGGCAAGGAGGACAATTTCTGGGAGCACGGCTCAGGTCCGTGCGGTCCGTGCTCCGAGGTGTATTATGACCGCGGACCGGAATACGGCTGCGGCAAGCCGGATTGCACCGTCGGCTGCGACTGCGATAGATATATGGAGGTCTGGAACAACGTATTTTCGCAGTTTAATAACGACGGAAATAACCATTATACGGAGCTTGCGCAGAAAAATATAGACACCGGCATGGGGTTAGAGCGGCTCGCCGTTGTGTGCCAGGGCGTCGATTCGTTGTTCGACGTCGACACCGTTATGAATATAACAAACAAAGTATCGGAGATAACGGGCGCAAGATATGGGCAGAGCGATAAGACCGACGTGTCGCTGCGCGTCATAACGGATCATATACGCTCAGCTACGATGATGATATGCGACGGCGTCCTCCCGTCAAACGAGGGCAGGGGCTATGTCCTGCGCCGCCTGCTTAGGAGAGCATCTCGTCACGGGAAGCTCCTCGGTGTAAACGAACCGTTTTTGTACGCTGTATGTGACACGGTTATCGAGGAGAATAAGGGCGCATACCCCGATCTCGTCGAAAAGCGCGACTATATAACGCGTGTCATAAAGATAGAGGAAGAGAATTTCGGCAAGACGATCGACGGCGGCATGGCGATCTTAAACGGTCTTATTGAAGAGCATAAGGCAAAAAACGAGACTGTCTTTTCAGGGGCGGACGCGTTCAAGCTGTACGACACATACGGATTCCCGATCGATATCACGATAGAGATCGTGGAGGAGCAGGGAATGACCGTAGACCGCGAAGCGTTTGACAAGCTGATGGAGGAGCAGAGAACGCGCGCCAGAACGGCGAGAGCGGCGCTCGGCGACCTCGCGTGGGCTGGGATCGATCTAAACCTTGATTCAACGCCGACGGAGTTTACAGGGTACGACACGATGACGGGCAGCGGGAAAATACTCGCCATGGTCACCGATGGAGAGCTGTGCTCGTCAATCAGCGCTGGTAAGGAGGGTATCGTCGTCCTCGATAAAACGCCGTTTTACGCGGAAAGCGGCGGTCAGTCGGCTGATAAAGGGAAGATCACGTCAGACGGCGCAGTCTTTGAAGTCACCGACGTTCAGAAGGATAAGGGCGGCAAGTTCCTGCACTACGGCAAAATGGTGTCGGGCGAGCTCAATATCGGCGACGAAGTAACAGCCTCTGTCGACGAAGAGCGCCGCCGCGCGCTCATGCGGGCCCATTCGGCGACGCACCTGCTGCAAAAGGCGCTGCGCGACGTGCTTGGCGACCATGTACACCAGTCCGGATCGCTCGTAGAGCCAGATAAGCTCCGTTTTGACTTCACGCACTTCTCCGCAATGACGGCGGAGGAACTGGCGAAAGTCACAGCGATAGTGCGCGACCTGATACTCGACGGGCTTGACGTTACGATAACGGAAATGCCGATAGACGAGGCGAAAAAGCTCGGCGCGATGGCGCTGTTCGGAGAAAAATACGGCGATACGGTGCGCGTCGTAAACATGGGCGGTGAATCGATAGAGCTCTGCGGCGGAACTCATGTAAACGATACGGCAAAGATCGGTCCGTTCCGCATAATGAGCGAGTTTTCCGTTGCCTCCGGCGTCCGCCGCATAGAGGCGGTCACGGGAAAGCTGTTCATAAAGCAGTCGGAACAGCTCGAGATGATGGTGAATCAGGCGGCGCAGGCGATGAAAACCACGCCGGCAGAGCTCGTCCACAAGGCGCAGGCGTATATGCAGGAGATGCGCGAGATACGTCAGGATATGGAAAAGCTCCATGCAAAGCTCCGTGCGGGAGAGGTCGAAAATTTCCTGTTCGCGGCCAAAAATGTCGGCGGGCTAAAAGTAGTCACTGCGACGAGAGGCGATATGACGGCGGACGACCTGCGCAAAACGGGCGATTTCCTGCGCGACAGGGACGATAATATAGTGGCTGTAATAGCCTCGACGAAAGACGATAAGATAACGCTGTTTGCCGCCTGCGGCAAAAACGCAATAGAACGCGGCGTCAAAGCGGGAGAGCTAATGAAAAAAGTGGCGTCCGTATGCGGCGGAAGCGGCGGCGGTAAGCCGCAGAGCGCGATGGGCGGCGGGCACGATATGTCGAAGCTCGACGATGCGCTTGCGTCGGTAGACAATTTCGTGCTTGAAAAGCTGGGCTGAGAGCCGGACATCAAAAACTGGCATATGATTTATAGGAGGGTAAAAATATGTGTGTTTTCTGCGAAATAATAAATGGCAATATACCGTCACAGTGCCTGTATGAGGACGAATATGTGTATGCGTTCCGCGACATAAATCCGCAGGCGCCGGTGCATTTTCTGGTGATACCGAAGCAGCATATCGAATCTGTCGGAAAAATAACGGCGGAAAATTCAGAGCTCGTCGCAAAATGCTTTGAGGTTATTCCCAAACTCGCCGCGGAGCAGGGACTTTCAAATGGGTACAGGATAATCTCAAACTGCGGTCCGGATGCGGGACAAAGCGTTGAGCATCTGCATTTCCATGTGCTCGGCGGCAAGAGCATGGGCGAGAAACTCGTATAAAAACAGTAAACGTGACGCCTAAAAAGCGCACAAAAAAGCTTCCGCAGATTATATCTGCGGAAGCTTTTTTGCTTTTATAAAATCGGAATACGGAAAAAATATTCGCTGCCTCGAACAGCCGTTGTCACTTTATCCTGCCCTCTTCTCTCAGCCATTTTACGGTGTCGCGAATTGTTTCCCGTATATCCCGCGTTTTATAGCCAAGTTCTCTTTTCGCTTTTTCATTCGAGAAATTTGCATTTGACGTCAAAGTGTACAGGGAATATCTCGTGTAAAGAGGCGGTCTTTTCAGCACAGAATAATATATCTCGGACAAGGGGGCTGTCAGCCTTGCAAGCCACATCGGAAGTACTGTTTTGATCTTTCCGATGCCTAGCGTCTCTGCTATTGTATCGAGCAGTTCTCGCACCTCGAAATACCTGTTTGATAGGATGTAGCATTCTCCCTTTTTACCGTGGCGGCATGCGCTTAATATCCCATCGGTCACGTCTCTTACATCGACGAAATCATAGCCGCCGTTGACGCACGCTTTTAGGCGTCCGCTCGCGCAGTCTATGATGAGCTGGGTGAGATGGCTGCTGCCAAAATCATACGGTCCGATCATGCCGGATGGATGCACGATGCATGCGTCAAGATTTTCGGTCTCCACTGTTTTAAGTATATAATTTGCAATCTCAGCCTTTGTTTTAGCGTAATCCCCCTCGACCTTATCAGGGTCAAAATCTTTTGTTTCTATTATCACTTGACGGTCCGGACGCTCCGGTATAGCGTGGACACTGCTGACATAGACGAGTTTAGCGTTTTTCTCCAATACTTTTTCGATTACATTTTTTGTGCCGTTTACATTGACCTCATAAACGGCGGGATTCGGCTTTGATTTGATATATACGACGGCGGCGCAGTGTATAACAAAAATTTCTGCGCCGTCTTCTGTGCGGAATATTTCATCAAGAGTATCTTTTCTTGTGACGTCGCCGTGATATATCCGGCAATTCAGACCTGCAAG
This sequence comes from uncultured Oscillospiraceae bacterium, assembly GCA_944385265.1. The sequence goes on along the minus strand of CALWWO010000182.1, from coordinate 2,601 downwards.
AGACGGGGTTCTGTCACCCGGCAAGACAAGCGCTCTGATCTCGGCGTCCTTGAATTTTTGAAGCTCCCTTATGATATTGTTTCCCAAAAAGCCTGTCGCGCCTGTTATGATATAGACCTCTTTCATAATGCTCACTCCTTTTATTTAACAGCAGCGACGTATTGTTTACTTTATCAATTAAATTATACCACGGTGGCAAGCTGCTGTCTACGTTTCGCGCGTTTGCGCGGCGTTAGTCTACAGATTGCATTTTAGAGGGTATTTTTTGGACATACTGCGCGTGCGTGGAACATAAAGTTATAGTAAAAGGAGTGAGCAGGATGGAAGAGAAACGCAAAAAAGGGATAAGCGCCGTCCTTGTAATAAGTCGGCGTGCGCAGATAATAGGCTTCGTGCTGCTTATAGCGCTTATTTTTTATGCCGTAAACTGCCCCGCAATAGTGGGAGTGACAGCTACGACACGGCTTTTGCCGATATACAGTGTAGAGACCGAAAGTAAAAAAGTAGCTCTTACATTTAACGCGGCGTGGGATAACGAGGATATAGAAGAGCTTATAGATATACTTGACAGATATGGGCTTAAAGTAACATTTTTCGTAGTGGGTGATTGGGTAGATAAATATCCTAAATCTCTAAAAGCGCTGTCAGACGCCGGTCATGAGATAATGAACCATTCCGACAGTCACGCTCATTACGCGTCTCTCGGAACGGATGAGATAATAGCGGACGTAAATGCATGTAACGATAAGGTGGAAGAGATAACGGGAAAACGCCCCACGATGCTCCGCGCGCCATACGGAGAATATGACGACCATGTGATAGCGGCGGTAAATTCCATGGGGATGTATGCCATCCAGTGGGACGTAGATTCCCTGGATTGGAAAAATCTCAGCGCAGCTGAGATAACGGAGCGGGTGATATCGAGAGCTGTAGCCGGCAGCATTGTGCTGTTTCACAGCGGCGCAGAAAATACGCCGGAGGCACTGCCAGATGTTTTGGATTATCTGCTCGGTGCAGGGTATGAGATCGTGCCGGTAAGCGAACTCATAATAAAGGATAACTATACGATTGACCATACGGGACGGCAAAAAGCTATCGGATAGAAAACGGCGACATCGTCGGGAATTGCCACCGGCAGGGGGCGGATAGATCATATTTAGCGCGGAAACGGGGAATAAGATGAAAAGTTTGAGCGGGACATATAATGTGATGTTTGAGGGTGAAAGCATAGGGGAAGCTTATGTAAACGACGACGGCATACGTGTAAAATTTGATATGCAGTGCAAAATAGTCGATGAAAAGATATATAGGCTATACTGCATACAGGGAAGAGCGGCGGCGCCGATAGGAATAGCTGTGCCGGAACGCGGACGGCTGCGCCTTAAAAAGACAGTCAGCAAAAAGGAGCTTACTTACCGGGGGATTACGGAAATAGATGGCTTTGAACTCAGAGCCGCAAGCTCTGTGCCGTCGGCGGAAAAACAGATGAAAGAGAGCTCGGACGGCGTGTGGAGGCGGATAACGGACGCCTCGCATCTGTTTGAGGATAAGGATATAGCGGAAGCCTGCCGGAATCTGCCGTCCGCACTTGCAATGAAAAGCGGCGGCGCGGAATATCTGGCGATATCGGCGTCACCCGAACAGCCCTTTCCAATGATGCCAGTGTTCTGCTTTGGTGAAGAAAGATATATAAACGGAAGGTCATATATCGTATTCAAAATAAAAAATGGGAAGCTGCAAGCAGAGACGGACGGCGATATATAAGCGCATAGCGGCAAGCGCTGAATATCGTGCCCGCAGCATAATATTGTGATTATAAAATCTCCGTATCCACGAATATTCGTGGATACGGAGATTTTTTGCGAAGCCGACAGTTATTTTACCTTGCACACTTAAAATTAATGTGAATTTACTTTGCGCTCCTGAAATTTTACATGGATTTTCACCAGGTGTGATAGCGTAAAAAAGAGCGCGAATATAAAATTTAGTTTGAAAAATATCCTGTTTTCATATGTACGCCCGCATATGTACGGCGGCGCGGCACGTATTTGACATATATGGCGTTATAACATGGAAAGCGGTAAATCCGAAGGGGAAAGCATATGTCAGCAAAGTTAAAGGAGAAATTAAGTAAAGATATTAACACCGTTAAAAATGGCATAAAGCAGCCGAAAACACTTTTCGGTCTGCTTTTTATGGCTGCCACTATATGCGGGCTTATAGCTTTTGCCATTTACATCAACCAGCCGGTAGAAGGCGAAGTACCGACAAGCGCAAGCCAGATGGTGTACGAAAAGGCCACTGTCACAGCCGTTTTGGAGGATGACGCATATCCCGACTATGAAAACGCCGAGGGAAGACGTATCGGAACTCAGGAGCTCGAGATACGGATTACGTCAGGCACTCACAAGGGCGAGATAATGACCCTTACAAATCATATGAGCGCCCTGTTCAATGTGGATTTAGACGAAGGCGACCGCGTGATAGTGCGTATTATGACGGATGATGACGGCGCTTACTATGCGTCGCTTTTTAATCATAACCGCGGGATCGTGCTCGGCGCGTTTGTTCTGCTGTTTTTTGTTCTTCTTATTGCGCTCG
>CALWWO010000181.1 GCA_944385265.1 uncultured Oscillospiraceae bacterium | reverse complement strand
CCATTGTTGCTTCAAGTCAATAAGACATGGGCAAATGATACACAAGTGGGCAAGAATGTATCATGGTAAATAAATACAGCTATTCCGTGAAGCGCGAGATAATAAAGGCGTTTATGCAGCTCATGACAGAAAAGTCGTATATGGATATCACGGTCACGGATATTATAAACACAGCGCAGGTCGCAAGGGCGTCGTTTTACAGGAATTTTGATTCCATCAGCGATGTGATCGACACTATAGTTGACGAAATGTCCGATGAACTGATCGGAGATATTTTTCCGACATTGTATGGTACGGATGATGGTAAATGGCGGGAATTTTTGCACGAGTATTTTTACCGCTTTATAAAAAATCGAAAGCAAATGGTAGAAATACGCTTTCAAAATATGTCTGTTATTTTCAGCCGTATGGACAATAAAATGCAGCACAGAAAATCTAACTTTCCGGCAGAAACCATGCGGGAGAAGTATGTGGCGGCAGGCAAAATGGGACTTATCTATAATATAACGAAAAAGTGGATGGATAACGGAATGAAAGAAACACCGGAAGAAATGATAGATTACATCATGTCATTTATAACTCGGTTTTGAATAACTTTTATAAACGCGCTTAAGGCAGTAGCACGGAACTTACTGTGCTGCTGTTTAAATTTGCAAACCAAGTGAGCGAAGGACAGAAAAAGCGGCTATTTCCGGATCATATAGATACTGACCGTTTATCGCGGCATTTTGCCGGCGGTACATTGATATGGCGTGTCCTTACACAATATATAGCTGCAAATCCGATTTTATTCTTACATGCCGGGAAATTATACGGATCGGGAAATAATAAGGGAGCGTTTATCAATAAGATAAACGCTCCCTTATATTCTTTATAATTTAAAATTTGCCGACTGGCAACGAGACGGCTTATTCAGCGTGATCAACTGAATACATATACTCGATTAAATCAACGACTTTGTTTGAATAACCCCACTCGTTATCATACCAGGAGATGACTTTAACGAACGTATCGGTCAACGCGATACCTGCCTTAGCGTCAAAAATAGAAGTCCTCGGGTCATGCAGGAAATCAGAGGAGACAACGTCGTCCTCAGTATAGCCAAGGATACCCTTAAGTTCGCCCTCAGAAGCGGCTTTCATAGCGGCGCAGATTTCCTCATATTTTGCGGGCTTAGCGAGGTTGACTGTGAGATCTACGACTGAAACGTCAAGAGTAGGTACGCGCATGGACATGCCGGTAAGCTTTCCGTTAAGTGCGGGGATAACCTTACCAACAGCCTTTGCAGCACCGGTGGAGGAAGGGATGATGTTGCCGGAGGCAGCTCTGCCGCCGCGCCAATCTTTAGCGGAAACGCCGTCTACAGTCTTTTGAGTAGCAGTAGTGGAGTGGACCGTTGTCATAAGACCATCGGTTATTCCAAAGTTATCGTGCAAAACCTTGGCAATAGGTGCAAGACAGTTCGTGGTGCAGGAGGCGTTAGAAACAAAGTCCATATCAGAGGTGTATGATTTGTTGTTGACGCCCATAACGAACATCGGCGTGTCGTCTTTTGAAGGCGCAGACATGATGACCTTCTTCGCGCCGGCTTTAAGGTGCCCCTCTGCCTTTTCCTTGGTGAGAAACAGACCGGTGGATTCTACAATGTACTCTGCGCCGATTTCTCCCCAGGGGAGATTTTCTTTATCTCTTTCACAGAAAACGGAAATCTCACGACCATTGACTATAAGAGAATGATCAGTATACTCTACCGTACCGTCGAACCTGCCGTGTATGGTATCATATTTAAGCATATATGCCATATAGTCAGGAGTAATAAGGTCGTTAATGCCAACAACCTCTACATTGGGATGATCGAGGCTGGCGCGGAAGACAAGCCTGCCGATTCTACCAAATCCGTTGATACCGATTTTAATACTCATTTGTTTACCTCCAAAAAAATTATTGAAAAAGCGCTTGAAAAATAAACCATTATAATTATAACCTGCCTGCGAGTGAAAATAAATACTTTTGGCAGAATTTTTTTATAATTATTGTTTAAAAAGTTGTGTGCGGAAAAATCTTTTGATATTATATGAGTAAAGAGTAAAAATATGAACAGAAGATCGGCGCCAATAAACAGAAAAGCGGGCGATTAGTTATGGATAGATTAAAAAGAATTTTTGAAATTTATAAAGAACCGATAATAGCGATAAGGGATGAAGAGATATTGTGGTGCAATTCCGCCGCCGATTCATTTTTAGGTGATGAGGATGAGCGTGAGAAGTTGAAGCGGCAGGTCCTGGCAGCGATCTCAAGTTGCGATTCGGAGGATTTCGCCATGACTGCGGATATAAACGGGGTCAGGGCGGATATTGTTGTGTCACAGATAGATGATATGTATATTGTAGGTATCTCAGCGCCGGATAACGAGGACACAAAAGAGGTCGAGGCAATGCTGGGCGCCATTGAAGGAAACGCTAAAGGCGCCATGGCGCTTTTTAACATGTCCTCCGGAATGCTAAGACCGCATATAGAGGGTATGAACGACGCTAAGCTATCGACTTATGCTGCAATACAGAGTCACAGCTATTATTCACTTGCATATATTATTGACAGTGTATCAAAACTCAATATGTCTGATAAAACGCTGAAAGAAAGCGATAAAAACTATTTTGATATAGTTCTTACATGTAATAATATTGTGCATGAACTTGGTATAATACTGAAATATAAAGAGATTGACATTCGAGTGGAGAGTGACGAAAGGTCGATAAAATTTTTCGGGAATGAGGCTATGATATACATGGCGCTTATGAAACTGATATCAAATAGCATGAAGTATGTTGAAAAAAATGGAGAGATCGTGCTTTCCGTGCGAACGAATGGGAAATATCTTGCCGTTTCGGTAAGCGATAACGGAAGCGGTATCGCAAAAGAAAAAATGCTTGGAATATTCAGCCGATATAAGGAAAGGGATACGTTGCGCGACAGTAAGGAAGGAATAGGAATCGGTCTTTACGTTGTAAAACAGGTCGCATCGATGCACGGCGGCACAGTTATACTTGAGAGCCGCGAGGACGAAGGGACAAAGGTAACGATGATGCTTCCGTTTACCCATCGTTCAAATATCTTACTTCGTGAGCCTGAACAGCCGTACAGAGCGTCAATACACGAGATATTGGCAGAATTTGCCGATGCGCTCGACTACAGAAGCTACATGCCGTAAAATTACAGCGTGTAAAATATTTTCCTGATATTTACGTAGTAAAAAGAAAAAAAGTGCAGATAATATTGCTGTACAAAATAGTAAATTTGTCAGGAGAATCAAGATGAAAAAATTAACTTTAATTTTACTTGTCGCTGCTCTTACCGTGTCCATGGTCGCGGGCTGCGGAGCGAATGATATGAGCAGCGGAACGGATACCGGTGCGACAAACGGAGGAAATGTAGAAAATAACGGCTCTGAAGACGGTATTATAGACAAGAACTCCGCAACTAATGATCATAATATAGGCGATGATATCGATGAAGGTATAAACGATCTTGAAAGCGGACTTGACGATGCCGGAAGCGATATCAAAAACGATCTTGAAGACGCTGGGAACGGGATTAAAAACGATCTTGATAACGCCAAAGACGACGTTATGGATGACGGAAACGCAGATAGCGGCATGTTAGACGGCAGAAATTCTTCAACCGGAAATAATTGACATACCGCATTTCCGAAACAGCTCTTAATAAAGTCGTGCGTATAAAACTACAGGGTATATCTAATAGTAAGTTTATATGCAAACGATCCTCTTAGACTTGTGCCATAATGGCATGAAGCTAAGAGGATCGCTGTATTATGTGCCAAATGTAATAAATATCAGATCGAGTTCAGGCATTATTCATCTCCATGTATTTGCCTATGTATTTATAGATGATGAAAGCGACAGCGGCGTTTATGCCCGCTTTGATAAGGTTAAACGGCAGTATGGCGGGGAAAAGAAGCGCGTCAACGCTCTCTGTCGGCCAGCCTGTGAAAATCGGCGTCACAAAGTGGTTTGCCGGCATCATGATGATCCCCATGGCAAGCGCGCCGCATATCAAAGCGACAAGAAGACCTTTTGTAGAGTGGAATTTTTTGTAAATAATAGAAGAAACGGCAGCCAGAGTGCAGGTGGCTATCACATGCATGATAAAGCCGTATAATCCGCTCTGCGCGCTGACAGTAAGCGCCTGTATCCCGCTTGCCGCAAGAGTTATGATAAGCCCCGGGATGGGACCAAAAGCGAGAGCACATATAAGTATCGGGATATCGGCTGGGTCGTATTCAAGGAATGCGACGGACGGTATGATAGGGAAGTGGACAAAATAGACCAAAACTATCGAAATTGCGATAAACATGGCCATAACTGTAAGTTTTTTTAAAGAATTGTTAGACATAGGACTCACCCCAAAAATAAAAAATACACCTGAATAATGAATTCAGGTGTAAATGAAAGCGCAAAAGGACGCACAAAAAGTGCGTATATAAAATCTTCTTCCATCCAGACTATACTGTCGGTATCGGAATTGCACCGATTCAACGCAAAAGCGGTCGCGGACTGATGTAAAAACAATCACCGCCGGTCGGGAATCTAACCCTGCCCTGAAGACATTATTTAAGTTAAATACATTATAGCATCCCGTCAGGAAATTTCAATAGTTTTTTTGACAAATATAATATAATAGATTAGAATAAAGTGACTTGCTTGTGGGGGGCTTTAAGATGTTGCCGCTTATAAATCCGGATAATACCTGCTGCTTTACCGGGTACAGACCGGAAAAACTGCCGTGGAGATACGATGAAAGCAGCATAAGATGCGTAAGGCTTAAAAAGAAGCTGTATGATATTATCGACGCGCTGTATTTTTCCGGGATAAGGCATTTTATCTGCGGTATGGCAAAGGGGAGCGACATGTTTTTTGCCGAGGCAGTTTTAAAACTGCGCGAAAAATATCACGATATCACGCTGGAGGCGGCGATACCATGCCAAACACAGACGAGAAGCTGGAGCGAGAAGGATATAGAGCGGTACAACAGGCTTCTTGATATGTGCGACTATAAAACTATGGTGCAGAAGGAATACACAAAGGATTGTATGCTCAAAAGAAATAAATATATGGTAAAAAACTCGTCTGTGCTTGTAGCTGTTTTTGATGGGCAGAGCGGTGGGACGAGCTTTACGATAAATTATGCCAAAAAACGTAGGTTGGAAATAATCCAGATATTCCCATAAAATGAATGAAAATAGATCCACACGATGTATATCTTTGTGTGGATTTTGTGTTGAAACAGGAAAACATACCGCATATACAAAGCGCGGACTATACGGATAAAAAAGATCAAAATATTTTTAAAGAGCCCTCTTGACAATTGATTATATATAGTCTATATTTACCTTTGCACGCTTTAGGACGGCGCAACTTTTGGCAAACCGATAAAGACTATGATCGGGAGTTTATAAAGCAGAACGAAAAAGAAACGGTTGAGCGTTACATAGAGTTATACGGGCTTTTACGCGGAAATCAAAACTGAATATATTATTATCATCGGAGGATGTGTCATCGCAATGACAATATCGGAAAAGATGTCGGGTGCGCCCGGTTATTGTTAAAATAACCGGGCGCTTTTATTAGAAGTAGCAATAAATATAAATATATATAGTACAAAACGCAGAAGCGTTATGCCAAAATCAGAAAAGCATAGCGTATCTGCGAGCGCTTTTGAAAGGAGGAGACTTAATAAATGAATTCAACAGCGCTTTTTTATAAAACGCCGCCGCTGAAACTGTTGTTTATAGCGTCTATTCTCGGTGCAATCAGCATGTTAGCGTCGGCGCTTTATCAGACGATCGATGGTGTCTTCGTCGGGAGATATCTCGGTGAAACGGCGTTTGCCGCGCTCAATCTTGCAATGCCATTTGTAATCATCAATTTTTCGCTTGCCGATTTGATCGGCGTAGGCTCCTCTGTCCCCATATCGGTGTGTTTGGGGAAAAAGCAGGAGAGTGAAGCCAGCAATATCTTTACCTGTGCCTGCCTGATGGTAGCGGCAACGGGAACTTTGATAGGCGGCGTCATGTATGCCGCGGCGCCTCTGCTTATCCAGCTTATGGGAGCCGAAGGAGAATTCGCCTCGTTTGCGGTGCAGTATATGCGCGTATACGCCATATGCTCGCCGGTGACGACCATCATGTTTGCAGTTGATAATTATTTACGTATCTGTGGATATATCCGCGGCAGTATGTTCCTGAATATCTTCATGTCCGTGCTAAGCGGCGTTTTAGAATTTCTGTTCCTCGGCGTATTTAAATGGGGAATATGGGGCGCGTCGCTTGCCACGTGCTTAGGCATGATAGTTTGCGTACTTATCGCGTTTATTCCGTTTTTCCGCGGAAAAACACTGCTGCGCTTCTGCAAGCCGCAGTTTACAAAACGTATGATAAAACAGATAATTTCCTGTGGAAGTCCGAATTTCTTAAATAATATCGCCGGTAGGATAACCTCCATTTTGATGAATACTATTTTGGTGCATTTAGGCGGAGAAACCGCCGTATCGATTTACGGCGTCTTGATGTTTGCGGACGGATTTGTCCAGCCTATTATGTACGGAATGTGTGATTCCCTTCAACCAGCAGTCGGTTACAACTGGGGAGCCGGTAAGTTCTCACGCGTTAGAGCCATTGAAAAGTGCTGTTTTGTTGCAAGTGCAGTCGTTTCAGTGGCGGCAGTTGCGCTGCTGGCGCTGCTGCCTAAACAGGTGACGCTACTGTTCGTAGACGAAGTCGATCCAGAGACACTGCAAATGTATGTCGGGGCGCTGCGTTTGTTTAGTCTTACCTATATCACAAGATGGTTTACATTTGCGACGCAGAGCTATATGCTGGCGATTGAAAAAGCAATGCCGGCGTCGCTTATCTCAGTGTCGACCGCGCTTGTCATCCCCGTTATACTTATAGGCGTACTTTGGTCGTTGGGGCTTACAGGAATTTGGCTTAATTTTGCCGCGACCTCGCTACTCACCGGAGTTATGTCGGCAATCATATTGAAAAAGCTGCACCCGCAATTATATCGCCCAGATGTGGAGTGACAACGTATATCAAATCCGCTTGGCAAAATATTGTTCTGTCAAAGCTAAAGCGCAGCTTTTTATAATGAAACGTGCTTAAAAACAACTGAACTTGAAAAGCTAAAATCACCGAGCTTCCAATTTGCCGAAGCTCGGTGATTTGCATGGACCATATTCGAAATAAGATAAAACGCCGCCGGCGGGAAAGAATCCCAACCGACGGCAAAAGAAAAAATGTATCGTATGTATAATAAACCATATAAGCCAAATAGTCAAGAGATAATCCAAATTTTTCGTGTGCAATTTCGTGTGCAATATAGGTGCTAAAAAGCGCCGAAAACAGGAAAATCCGCATATCGCGACTAAAACAGAAGCAGCTCAAAGCAAAGAAAACCGCAAAACAGCCATTTTGCGACAGCGAGCCGTCGTGAGGGCGTTTACAACTGAACAGGTGAGCCGAGCGTGACTTTTTGCAAAAGAGGAGGAGCAAGGGCGGCGAATGGCTTATTTCCTGCTGTAGACAAAAAATAAGTCGGAGCAAAACGAAATTTGCATTTAGAAAAAACAAAAACACAAACCAGCGCAGCGTTTGTGTTTTTGAGAGGAGGAGCGACAAAGTGAATGGGAGACGGCGTTTGCTTTGAAAAAGAAAAAAGCCGTCGCGAACGATACGAAGTCCACGACGACGTGTCTAAGCCACATGAAAAAGATTTTTTGGCTTTTCGGAGGTGGGAGTTGAACGCTCATATCCCCGAAAAAGGTTGGTAGCAAGCCGGAGCGCCGCGAGCGCGCTTGCAAGCGAGCAGCAAAGGCGTAGCGTGACCTTTTTCGGAAAAGGAGACGCAGCGGAATGAGCGAACCGGCGACTTTTATATATAAAAAAGTCGCCGCAAGCGATCTGAAGCTGGCGACGACGTGGCGGAGACGGAGGGATTTGAACCCTCGCACGCTTTAACACGTCTACTCCCTTAGCAGGGGAGCCCCTTCGGCCTCTTGGGTACTTCTCCATATATGGCGGAGAGAGTGGGATTCGAACCCACGGTACGTTGCCGTACGACGGTTTTCAAGACCGCTCCGTTATGACCACTTCGGTATCTCTCCAAACCGACGATTAAACGCAAGACATATAGTAGCATAATTAAAAAGCTTTGTCAATGCTTTCTTGCATCGGCGGTTGTAATTCGGACAGTTTTAAGTTAAAATATTAGATATATGACAGAAAAGAGAGCAAATATGATTGATATAAATCTATTTTTACCAGTATCGGCAGCGGATATGAAACACCGCGGATGGGAATATTACGATTTCCTCCTCGTCACTGGCGATGCGTACGTGGATCACCCAAGCTTTGGTACCGCAGTTATAGGCAGAGTGCTGGAGGCGGAGGGGTATAGAGTCTGCGTACTCGCGCAGCCGGACTGGCACAGTACAGATGCGTTTAAAAAGATAGGACGGCCTCGGCTCGGCGTGATGATCGGCGCCGGAAATTTGGACTCCATGGTCGCTCATTATACCGCGGCGAAGAAGAAACGCTCTGAAGATTTTTATTCCCCGGGAAAAAAGGCGGGGCTAAGACCGGATCATGCGACGATAGTGTATGCAAATCGCGCACGAGAGGCTTTTCCCGGTATCCCTATCATCATCGGCGGACTTGAAGCGTCGCTCAGGCGGTTTGCCCATTATGATTACTGGGACGACAGGGTCCGCCGCGCGATATTATTTGACGCGCGGGCTGATATTTTGACATATGGCATGGGGGAGAGCGCTACGATCGAGATAGCGCGTCGGTTAGACGCGGGATATCCGGTAAATGCGATAACGGACGTACGCGGTACGGCGTTTATATGCGACGATATCGGCGCATGCGCGTATGATTATGCGGAATGCGCCTCGTATGAGGATGTCTCAAAGGACAAAAGCGCTTACGCCAGAGCGAATATGATACAGTATGACGAGCATGACCCCGTAAGAGGACGGGCTGTGATACAGCGGCACGGCGATAAACTTCTTGTCGTCAATCCGCCGATGATGCCGTTGCCTACCGCGGAGTTTGATAGAGTTTCGGAGCTTCCGTATACAAGGGAAGTTCATCCGATGTATGACGAGATGGGCGGCGTGCCCGCTATCGAAGAGGTGCGCTTTTCCGTAATACATAACAGAGGGTGCTTCGGCGCGTGCAATTTCTGCTCTCTTGCGTTTCACCAGGGGCGGATGGTAACCTCGCGCAGCCACGAATCTGTTATCAGGGAGGTAGAACGTTTTACTCACCACCCTAAATTCAAGGGATACGTCCACGACGTTGGCGGACCGACGGCGAATTTTCGCCATCCCTCATGCAAGCAGCAGTTGAAAAACGGGCTTTGCAAAGGTAAAAACTGCCTTACGCCGACGCCGTGCAAAAATCTTGACGCTGATCACACCGATTATTTAAAGCTTCTCAGGGAGCTTCGCAAGATACCCGGCGTAAAAAAAGTTTTTGTGCGCTCAGGTATACGCTTTGATTATCTTTTACAGGATAAAAACGGCGAGTTTTTTGCAGAACTGGTAAAATACCATATCTCAGGTCAGCTGAAGGTAGCGCCGGAGCATTGCATTGACAGTGTGCTAGACTATATGGGAAAGCCGCATAACGAGGTGTATAACCGTTTTATGGAAAAATACCGTCGGCTCAATCAGAAGTATGATAAGGAGCAGTATCTTGTTCCTTATCTGATCTCCTCTCATCCGGGGAGCACGCTGCTTGACGCCATATCGCTTGCGGAATATTTGAACAAGACGGGAAGGCAGCCGGAACAGGTGCAGGATTTTTACCCGACTCCGGGGACGCTGTCGACATGCATGTATTATACCGGGCTCGACCCGAGGACGATGCTGCCTGTTTACGTGCCGAAGACCTTTCACGAAAAGGCGATACAGCGTGCGCTTTTACAGTGGAAACGCCCGGAAAAGCGGAAACTTGTTATGGAGGCGCTCATAACAGCCGGACGTTATGACCTTATAGGATACGGCAAAAATTGCCTGATACGTCCCGACGCTAAAATACGGCAAAAGAGCGCGCAGCGAAGTCAAAAGACGGCAAAAAAAGTTGAATCGCGGCATGGGAAAAATGCAGCTTCTAAACCATCGCCAGAAAAGAGAAAAGGCGCAGGAGCGCCGCCAAAAAGCCGCAATAAAAACGAAGAAACGCGCCGCAGTGCGGACAAGCCGAGAGGGAAGACTGCCAAAAAGAGATAAAAGGGAGGGATAAAATGGGAGTTTCGGAGTACAATTCGGCACTAAGGCTGCTGCTCAGCATAATAAACAGCAAATCGTCCACAAAGCCGGTGCTGCCTCCGTTTGAAAAACCGCCGATTGCTCAAACGGAAGTAGAAGAGCCGTTTGAACGCTGCCGCCCGGAGGATGCCGGAATTTCCTCAATTAGGATAAAGGAATTTTTGCAAGCGCTTTATGGAGATCCTACCCTGAATATGCACAGCGTGCTTATCCTAAAGGACGGTAAAGTAATAACAGAGGCTACATTCGGCGCATATAGAATAGATATCGCAAGACTCATGTTCTCTGCGTGCAAGAGCATAGTTTCGCTGCTTTTCGGGATACTTGTCGGAGAGAAGAAAGTGCGCTTGAATGAAAAAATCGCGGATATTTTCAGCGACAAGACGTCGCCTATAGCCAGATTGCAGCTTCGTGATTTGACGATACGGGATGTCCTAACGATGAGAAGCGGTATACTGTTCAACGAGGTCGTATCTATGACGACGCATGACTGGGTACGCGGATACTTGTCGTCGCCTTTGTACGGTAAAATAGGGGAGACGTTCAATTACAACAGCATGAATACGTTCATGCTTGTCGCCATAATAGACAGGAGATGCGGAGTCGGCTTTGAAAAATATCTTGAAAGCAAGCTGTTTGCCCCGCTCGGAATAACCGGGACTTATTGGGAGAAATCACCGACCGGTCTGCCTAAGGGCGGTTGGGGGCTTTATATAAAGCCTGAGGATATGGCTAAAATCGCTCAAATGACGCTTGACGGCGGCATATGGAAGGGACAGAGAATAGTTCCTGAGGAGTATCTGAAGCTTGCGCTCAGCACTCAGGCTGAGACGCCGGAAAGCTACGGCGATTTTAACTATGGCTTTCAGATATGGTGCGGAAGAAAGAAAAATACGTTCCTGTTCAACGGAATGCTGGGGCAGGATGTGCTAGTGTTTCGTGATAACAGGATCATAATAGTATCAAACGCCGGCAACAGCGAAAATTTTCAACAAAGCAATTATTTTAAGCATGCCGTAAAGTATTTCGGCGGGAAAATAAATTACAAAGCCGGCGGCAGAAAATCCGATTACAGAGAGCTGAAAAAATATATACGGTCACTGAGTGCTTACAGGAGATTCCCTGATTTCTGGGACATGCTCGTATGGCGGAAAAATAAAGAGAAAATAGCGGGACTGGAGTTTATCCCCAAAAATGATGATAAAACGACGGGACTTTTACCGATAACTGTGCAGGTGTATCTGAACACGTACACAAAAGGTTTATCATCGCTGCGCTTTAGTATTGAGGGCAAGGAGCTTTTTATAATATATAAGGAAAAGTCCGCCTCATATAAGATCAGGACAGGGATAAAAAATCCCGTTGAGAGCGAGCTTAAGGGGGAGACATTCTCTTTTCGCATTGCGTCGAAAACAACGGCGGCGTACGATGAGGACAAAAACCTTGTCATTACCGTAAGGATCGATTTTATTGAGACGCCTGTCACGCGTATCTTAAAGCTCAGATTCAAAAAATCAGGTGTGACGCTGGAGCAGCATGAGATACCGGGGAGCCAATATGTTATAAAGACAGTTGCCGGTTTTGCCGACGATCTTTCAACAAAGAGCATAGTGGCGAGACCTGTAAAGAAGCTGGACATGTCGTACATGAAATACAAGATAGAGGCGATGTTAGATCCAAAGATCGAAATGGATATAAAATATGCAGATTAAAAAATCCGCGGCAAAAGCCGCGGATTTTAGTTTATATGAAAAGATTTGAATCGGGGAAATCAGGCTTGTTTATTTGCAAGAGATGATTTTACGACTTCTACGATATGTTCTGCCGTAAGACCAAAACGCTGCTGCAAATAATCGATCGGTCCGACCTCGCCGAATTCGTCTTCAACGGCGACGTAGCCGACATACGCGCCCATTCCACCGCGGAGAGCCTCGCATACGGCGCTGTACAGACCGCCTATTTTATTGTGGTTTTCCGCCGTTACGATAACTCCGGTGTCGGCGGCGCATTTTCTGATAAGCTCCTCGTCGATGGGCTTCAGCGTGAACATATCGACGACTCTCGCGCTTAT
>CALWWO010000180.1 GCA_944385265.1 uncultured Oscillospiraceae bacterium | reverse complement strand
CCGACTTCGGCGCGGGAATACGCATTTTAAATCAGGACAGGTGGGAGGGGCTCTGCTCCTTTATCATCTCCCAGTGCAACAACATCCCGCGTATAAAGAAAATAGTCGAGACGCTCTGCCAAAATTTCGGTGACGCAATACCGTTTGACGGGCGCACATGCTACGCGTTCCCACCTGCGGAGCGGATAGCGCATCTCACGCCTCGCGATCTCGCCCCGCTGCGCTGCGGATACCGCGCGCCGTACATAATCTCGGCGGCGAAAGCCGTCGCGTCCGGCAAGCTCGACTTTGATAAGCTCGCAAAGCTCGATGCGGAGAGCGCCCGCCGGGCGCTTAAGTCTCTTAACGGGGTGGGCGACAAGGTGGCAAACTGCGTCGTCCTGTTCGCGCTTCATAAGCTCGACGCGTTTCCGATAGACGTCTGGATGAAAAAGGCGATAGCGGAACATTACGGCGGAAAACTCGACCCCGCCGTGTTTGGCGGATACGCGGGGATAGCGCAGCAGTATATGTTCTTTTACCAGCGCTCCGGCACGGAAAAAGCCGCGCTTGACACGGCGGCCGTATTAGTGTAAAATCACTGAAATATTCAAAAGCCATATAAAAAACGAACGCAGCCGCTTCCACGCGCGCGTTCGCCCCATAAACGGGAAATAACGGAAATTTTAAGATGGAGGTACATAGACATGGCATATTTTTTCAGCGAGCCCTCGCGCACGTTCAGCGAGTATCTGCTCGTCCCGGGGTATTCGGACGCAAACTGCATTCCGGCAAACGTAAGCCTTAAAACTCCGCTTGTTAAATTCAAAAAAGGCGAAGAGCCGGCGATTTCCATGAACATACCGCTCACCTCTGCAATAATGCAGGCCGTTTCGGACGATAAAATGGCCGTCGCACTCGCGCGTGAGGGCGGTGTGTCTTTTATTTACGGCTCGCAGTCGATAGAGAGCCAGGCGGCGATGGTCGCGCGCGTAAAGGCGTATAAGGCGGGATTTGTCGTAAGCGATTCAAATATAAGCCCTGAGGCGACGCTTAAGGACATCCTGTTTTTGAAGGATAAAACGGGTCACTCCACCGTCGCCGTGACGGAGGACGGCACGCCGAACGGCAGGCTCGTCGGCATCGTCACAAGCCGCGACTACCGCATAAGCCGCATGACGGGCGACGAAAAAGTCGCCGATTTCATGACGCCGATAGAAAAAATGGTCACAGCTTCCGCTTCGACGACGCTGAAGCAGGCAAACGACATAATCTGGGACAACAAGATAAACGCCCTGCCCATACTCGACGACGACGGGCGGCTTTTGTACTTCGTGTTCAGAAAAGACTACGACTCGCATAAGGAAAACCCGCTGGAGCTGCACGACAAGCAGAAGAAATATATCGTCGGCGCGGGTATCAACACGCGGGATTACGCCGACCGCGTACCGGCGCTTCTCGCCGCCGGGGTGGACGTGCTGTGCATCGACTCGTCTGAGGGATTTTCCGAGTGGCAGAAGAGGACAATCGCGTGGATACGCGAAAATTACGGCGACAGCGTAAAGGTCGGCGCGGGAAACGTCGTCGACGGCGAGGGTTTCCGCTTTTTGGCCGACTGCGGCGCCGATTTCATAAAGGTAGGCATCGGCGGCGGCTCTATCTGCATAACGAGAGAGCAGAAGGGCATCGGCCGCGGACAGGCGACCGCGCTCATCGACGTGTGCGCCGAGCGGGATAAGTATTTTGAGGAGACGGGCGTCTATATCCCCGTGTGCTCCGACGGCGGCATAGTCCACGACTATCACTTTACGCTCGCGCTTGCCATGGGGGCAGATTTCCTTATGCTGGGCAGATATTTCGCGCGGTTTGACGAGAGTCCCACGGCGAAAGTCAGCATCGGCGGAACGTACATGAAGGAGTATTGGGGCGAGGGCTCTGCAAGAGCGAGAAACTGGCAGCGGTACGACCTTGGCGGCGACGCAAAACTCAGCTTTGAGGAGGGCGTTGACTCGTACGTCCCGTATGCCGGCAGCTTAAAGGACGGCGTCGCGATGACGCTTTCAAAGGTGCGTTCAACGATGTGCAACTGCGGCGCGATAACGATCCCCGAGCTTCAGAAAAAGGCGAAGCTGACGCTCGTATCGTCGACATCGATAGTCGAGGGCGGCGCGCACGACGTCGTGCTGAAAAAAGACGCCGTCGCAGTCTCGTCGAACGGATAAAAAATTTTCCCCGCCGCGGATTTCTCCTGCGGCGGGGTTTTTTGTTGCGCAAGAGCACAACTCATATATTATGTCTCCTTACAGGCGTTTTCGTCGCCGTCCCTGCGACACATTTTTTTGCCCCTAGTAGGGGTGCTCTTTTCCGCTGTCGCAATGGCATTTGCCGCAAGTGCAGCACTCTTTTGCCCACTGCGTGGGCGGTGGTTTACCGCGCTTACAGCGCGGAGAGTTGTTACCATTTCTTTTGCTCGCCCAAAAGAAACGGTAACCCAAAGAAAAGGGCGTCAAGGGGGCGTTCCCCCTTGATACCCCCAAACGCACGCAGTGGGCACATTGTACTGATTTGTTTCTGCATTCCACGCACATACATAGCTTTAGGCAGGGCCGTAAAGCTATAGTACAAACTGTCGTCACCCACATGGCAGAGCTTCCAAGGCTTTGTCCATGACGTACATAGGTGCGCGTAGCGCGGGGGTTTGCAAAGGGGGGCATCCCCCCTTGCTATGTTTTCTTTGGGGCGACCATTTCTTTTGCATATTCAAAAGAAATAGTCGCAAGGAAGTTGCGTCTTGCGCAACAAAAAAGGTGTCGCCTAAGCGGCTACACGATGCCCACGCAGCGGACAAAATGATGCAGTTATGATGCAATCATGTGCTACGATACGAAAGACGGCGGCGAGTAAGCGGTTTTTGCGCCGAATAAAGGCGCAATGCCGCTTCCGCCGCACACACCTGTGTAAAAATTTTTGAGGTGAGCATGTGAATAAGAAAAAGCTTGTTTCCGCTATACTGTACGTTTTAATTGTTGATTCGCTCTTTTCCGGATGTCAGGCCGCGCCGGATACTGCTGTCGTAGTAGGCAAAAACGACGGGAGATTCGAAGCGGCGCTGAACAGCGAAGCGACGGCAAGCGGAGCAGAGACTGAGGCCTTTTCATATAGCGATAAATTCACCGGTACAGACGGTAAAATAGAATTTTACATAGACGTATCGGACATCGAATACAGCGGAAACCCGATGCCGGTAATACGGATGACCCCAGAACCCATAACCGTAGAAAAGGCAAAGCAGATATCGGAGGTGTTGTTTGGCGATGCAAAACTTTATGAAGACAGCGGGGAACTCTCAAAAAGCGAGCTTGAAGACCAAATATTATACTACAGGCAAATTTCGTCCTATGATTATATAGCCCATGAATTAGAAGGCTTAAGTGGCGAGCGGAGTGAAGACGAAACGGAAGCAACTATTCAAAGTCACATGGAGGCAAGACTTGCGATACTGGCAGATCTTGAGGAGCTGTATGAAGACGCCCCGGACGACACCGAGCGGCAGGAGTGCCGGTAGACGTTTTATCCGGCATCGCACTATGCGCTCCCCGGGCTGGAGCTTACCGAAAACGAGGATAAAACAAAACAAATCAACACAACGGTCGAAATAGACGATATCCCGTATTTTTATCGTGTGACGCAAAGAGACGCCGAAGATTTCAGAAATTATTCTGTGCGTGCCTTTTTTGATGACAGTAGATTACAGGAAAAGATAGATGCGGGGATAGTAGAAAAGCTGTACCATGCGGAAGAACCGGATGAGGATCAGGTCGAAGCGGTGCGGCGGCAGGTGGCGGATATG
>CALWWO010000179.1 GCA_944385265.1 uncultured Oscillospiraceae bacterium | reverse complement strand
GCTTTGCCATGTAAGCCGCGACCTCGGTCTGCGGTGTGATCGGGTAACCGAAGTAGTGGCGGCAGCCGGCACGGATAGCGGCTTCGGCTATCGCCTCGTTGCCCTTCATAAGAACTTTTTCCATTGTAAGCTGCTCCTTTCTTATCGCTCTACGGTGATCACACAGTCGGGGCACATCGTCGCGCAGAACGCGCATCCGATACATTTTTCCTGATCCGTGATCTCAACCGGGGAATGTCCTTTTTGGTTCAGCCTCGTCCTTGACAGAATGAGAATGTTCTTTGGACAGGCGTTTACGCAAAGACCGCAGCCCTTGCACAGCTCTTCTTGAAACGTCACTTTAGCCATAATGTTCTCCTTTTGTCGCTTATTTTCCGAATCGCAGTAAGAATAAAACGATTTTTGCCCTCAAGGCAGCGTTTTTCTGCCGCAGATTTCGGATTTTGCCGCGTTTTGGCGCGCGGCGCGCCATTTTATTTTCAGAAAAACGGCGTCCGGCGCTATTTTTCCGTTTTGATTTGGTAATAAAGCTCCTGCAAACGCAGCGGGAACAGATTATCGATCTTCTCCTGAAGCTCCGGCATAAGCTCTTGCTTTACCGACGTCATTTTTATCGGAAGTCCCGACGCCTCCGACACTCCGCGCGCGTATGATACGCTGTCCAGTACATCCTGCGCCGTAGTCGAAAGGCCGAGGTTTGTGTTGTTTACAATGGCGGTGAAGCTCACGCCTCCGGCGGCCTCGATCTCACGCATTACGGAAAGCGTGTCGTCCACCGTCCGTGTAAGCGGGCGGGAGCGGTTTATCACGAAAAGCATCTCGTAGTTGCCCTCGCTGAGGATCTCCGGCGCATATCTACCGAGCGCGAGCGCGCCGCGGTCGTCGCCGCCTATGTCGAGCACGCCGTATTGCGAGTGGTCGTCGACAAGCGCGTATATCTCTTTCGGCATTGCCGGAACATCGAGGTTGCTGTTTGCAAACGGCGAACAGATAAGCTCTATACCGAGTTTATTTAAAGCTTCCTCGCTGTCTTTCGTGCGGAAATAAGGGTTTACGATGTCAAGATCGGCCATCGTGACCGAAAGCCCCTTTTCACGCAGCCAGACGGCGTAATTTAACGCTATGTTGGTTTTTCCGCTGCCGTAATGACCGGCAAAGAGCGTGAGTCGTTTGAAATCCATAGTCTATAGCTGCTTTCTTATTATCTTGCCGCTCGTCGTCTTGGGGAGATAGTCGCGAAATTCGACGATACGAGGGTATTTATACGGTGCGGTGTGCTCCTTGACGTATTCCTGAACTTCTTTTTTAAGTTTCTCGGACGGCTCGACGCCGTTTGTCAAGACGATGCTTGCCTTTACGACCTGACCGCGCAGCTCGTCCGGGGCGGACGACACGCCGCACTCAAGAACGTACGGGAGCTCCATAATTACGTTTTCTATCTCAAACGGGCCGATCCGGTAGCCGGATGACTTGATAAGGTCATCGGCGCGGCCGACATACCAGAAAAATCCGTCCTCATCTTTCCAGGCAAGGTCGCCGGTGTGATAAAACCCGTCGTGCCATGTGTCCGCCGTGATATCCGGCGTACCCTCATATGCGTAGCTGAGGCCGCACGGTATGCCGTTTTCAATGTTTATGCATATCTCTCCCGTCACGCCGGGGGCTGCCTCCTCACCCTCGGGCGACAGCAGGTGAACGTCATAAAGCGGCACGGGCTTGCCCATGGAACCGATCTTATATGTATCCCCGACAAGGTTTCCGATAATAAGCGTCGATTCGGATTGGCCGAATCCCTCCATTATCGAAAGCCCCGTTGCCTTGTTAAACTGACGGAACACCTCAGGGTTTAAGGCCTCGCCGGCCGTCGACGCGTGCTGTATCGAACTCAGATCAAAGCGTGCGAGATCGCCCTTTATAAGCATGCGGTACATTGTCGGCGGCGCACAGAACGTCGTTATATTGTACCGCGCGAACATCGGAAGTATCTTCTCCGCGTCAAATCTGTCAAAGTCGTATACGAATATCGCCGCCTCGCACAGCCATTGACCGTATAATTTTCCCCACAGCGCCTTTGCCCAGCCCGTGTCGGATATCGTGAGGTGAAGCCCGTCAGGGTTTACCCTGTGCCAGTATTTGGCCGTTATGAAGTGGCCGAGCGGGTATTTGTAATTGTGCGCGGCGAGTTTTGGGTAGCCTGACGTGCCTGATGTAAAGAACATAAGCATCGGGTCGCTGCCGCACGGGGAGTCGTCCGTTCTGTCAAAGTGGCTGCTGTATATCTTGTAGTCGTCGTCAAAATCATGCCAGCCGTGACGCTTGCCGCCGACGATAATCTTGATCTCGACCTGCTTGCAGCCTTCCGCTGCATCGTCCACGGCTGCGGCGGTATCGCCGTCGGCCGTACACAACACCGCGCGGATATTTGCCGCGTCGAAGCGGTAGCTCAGATCGTGCGCCTGAAGCTGGTTTGTCGCCGGTATCGCTACGGCACCGAGCTTATGCAGGGCGAGGATCGCAAACCAGAACTGGTAATGCCGTTTCAAAAGCAGCATAACGCGGTCGCCGTGCTTTATGCCGAGCGATTTGAAATAATTTGCCGCTCTCGCCGACTCCTTTTTCATGTCCTCAAACGTGAATCGGCGCTCAGTCCCGTCTTCGGAGACGTGCAGCATGGCAAGTTTTGACGGTTTCTGCTCGCCGAGCGCATCGACGACGTCGAACGCAAAGTTAAAGGACTCCTCGTTTTTAAAGAAGATCTTTTCGAGCTTCCCGTTTTCGTTTTCAACGGGTGTGATGAATTTGCGATATATGCGAGCCTCGCTGTCCCTGTCAGAGACCGGCTTTTCCGGGAAAAGTATCTTTTCCTGTTCTTTTCCGGCAGCCGTCGCAACGGGGTCTAAAACGATAGCGTAGAAACAGCAGTCCTCGCCGCCCAGGGCTATCATGCCGTGCGGTGTAGAGCTGTCGTAATAGATGCTGTCGCCGGCATTGAGTATCTCTGTGTGCTCGCCGATCTGTATCTTCATCTGACCGCTTATGACAAGGTCGCACTCCTGCCCCTCATGCGTCGTAAGCTCAATATCCTCATGCTCCGCCTCGCTGCTGTACTGTATGACGACGTACAGAGGGAGGGAAGAGCGGTTCTGAAAATCCGACGCGAGGTTATAGTACGTCATATGATGCGCCTGCTCGATTTTCTGGCCCGTGCCGGCACGGGTGAGGGTGTATGAGCGGAGCTTTGGGCTGCGCCCCTCAATAAGATCTGTGACGTCGACGCCGAAAGTCAGCGCACAGCGGTATAAAAATGCGATGTTGAGATCGCTCTGACCCGATTCGCACAGGATGTATTCATCTTCTGATACGCCCGTGCGCTTTGCCATCTCGCTCACGGAAAAGCCCGTTATCTTGCGCATTTCGCGGATTCTGCCCGCCATTTCACGGATCTTGACTTGTATCCCGGTAATTCTTTGTTCGTCCATAGTAAACCTCCGAGCCGAGACGGGATGAACAAAAAAGCCCGTCTCAAAGATAGGATTCTTTGAGACGAGCTGAATATAAGCCCGCGGTACCACTCAAATTGCATCCGTCTTGCGGCGGATACCACTCATTGAGCTCTAACAAGCTCTAAGCACTAACGCGGCTAACACGGGAGAGATCTACTTGCTCTCGCTTTCTCCTCTCCAGCTCGGGAGCTACAAACAAAACACGCACGCTAATGGCTTTCACCGGCCGCCATCTCTCTGCAAACGTGAAAAAGTGGATTGCCCTCTCCGTCAACGCTTTTAAAACTTGTAAAGAATCATATCACGACATTTTTGACTTGTCAATACCGTTTAAAGCTGATTTCTTATAATTTTTCCGCTGATGGTTTTCGGAAGCGAGTCGCGGAACACCACGATACGCGGATATTTATAAGGCGCGGTGTGAGATTTTACATATTCCTGTATCTCTTTTTTAAGCTCCTCGCTCGGTTTCGTCCCCTCTGTGAGTACAATGCTCGCCTTTACGACCTGGCCGCGGACCTCGTCCGGTGACGCGGAGACGCCGCATTCGAGGATATAGGGGAGCTCAGCTATGATGCTTTCGATCTCAAACGGCCCGATCCTGTAGCCGGAGGACTTGATAACGTCGTCGGCGCGGCCGACATACCAGTAATAGCCGTCCTCGTCGCGCCACGCCGTATCGCCGGTGTGGTAATATCCGTCGTGCCATACGTCGCGTGTGCGCTCCGGGTCGCGGTAGTAGCCGGAAAACAGGCCGACAGGCACATGGTCGCCGGTGCGGATGCAGATTTCGCCGGTCATACCGGCCGCGCAAACGTTGCCGTCCGGGTCGAGAAGCTGGATGTCGTAAAGCGGTATCGCCTTGCCCATGGAGCCGAGACGGGGGGTGGTGCCCGTGAGATTCCCAATCGTGAGCGTGAGCTCCGTCTGCCCGTAGCCCTCGAGGATCTGAAGACCCGTCTTTTCCTCAAACAGTCTGAACACCTCGGGGTTCAACGCCTCGCCGGCCGTCGTGACGCGCTCGAGCGAGCTGAAATCGTACTTGTCAAGATCCTGCCGGATCATCATGCGGTACATTGTCGGCGGTGCACAGAACGTGGTTATATGGTATTTTGCCAGCATCGGCAGTATTTCCGCAGCGTCGAATCTGTCAAAGTCGTATGTAAATACGGCGCCCTCACAGAGCCACTGGCCGTAGAGTTTACCCCACAGAGCCTTGCCCCAGCCCGTCTCCGATATCGTGAAGTGCAGCCCGTTCGGAGAGACGTTGTGCCAGTATTTCGCCGTGACATAATGGCCGAGCGGGTATTTGTAGCTGTGCGTCGCGATCTTCGGATAGCCGGTAGTGCCCGATGTGAAGAACATCAGCATCGGCTCGTCGCCGCACGGGGAGTCCTCGGTGCGGTCAAAGTGACTACTGTACATTTTGTACTCCTCGTCAAAATCGTGCCAGCCGTCGCGCTTTCCGCCGACAAGGATCTTTACGCGCAGATCGTCAAACCCCTCCGCCGCGCGCTCCGCCTCTTCGGCCGTGTAGCCGTCGGCCGTACAGACAATCGCGTTTACGCGCGCCGCCTCGTAGCGGTATGTGAAATCGTGCTCGTGGAGCTGATTCGTCGCCGGTATCGCGATAGCGCCGAGCTTGTGTAGGCCGAGGATCGCAAACCAGAACTGGTAGTGGCGCTTTAAGACGAGCATAACGCGGTCGCCGCGCTTTATGCCGAGCGCTTTAAAGTAGTTTGCGGCTCTTGCAGACTCCTTTTTCATATCCTCAAATGTAAATTCGCGCTCGTGTTTGTATTTATCGAGGTGCAGCATAGCGCGTTTTTTCGGATATTTGCGTCCGAGCTCGTCAACTATGTCGAATGCGAAATTAAATTTA
>CALWWO010000178.1 GCA_944385265.1 uncultured Oscillospiraceae bacterium | reverse complement strand
ATTACATGGAAAACGAACACGATGTGATTACGGCGATTGAGAGCAAGGCAATATAACAAGCTTTCTACGCACCGCAAAACAAAATCTAATGTTGTGCATAAGTACACGGCGCTACTGGTCCTACCGGTCCGATAGGTGCCACTGGTCCAACAGGGGCGACAGGTCCCACCGGTATCGGCGCTACTGGTCCTACCGGCGTGACAGGTCCGACCGGTCCAACAGGGGCAACGGGTCCCACCGGCGCTGGCGCCACTGGCGCGACGGGACCGACTGGTGCCACAGGCGCAACTGGTCCGACGGGCGCTACTGGTCCTACCGGTATCGGTGCGACTGGTCCGACTGGTGCCACAGGCGCTACTGGTCCGACGGGAGCGACTGGTCCGACAGGTCCCGCCGGAGATACGGGAACTACTGGTCTTACTGGCGATACTGGTCCCACCGGTCCAACTGGTGCAACAGGTACAACGGGTCCGACGGGGGCAACGGGTCCCACCGGCGCTACCGGCGCGACTGGTCCTACCGGCGCTACTGGTCCGACAGGTCCTGCCGGCGCCGGCGCAAGAATAACGCCGGCGGCGGCTGTTACAGACCTAAGCAGCGAAGCGGATCTCGCCACTGCCGTGCAAAAAATAAACGAACTTTTAAACGCTCTCAGAGCTGCCGGTATGCTCTCCGCTTAAGAAGATCCTGTTTTGACGCTCCTATTATGGAGCGTCAAAACAATAAAACACTCTCGGGAAAATCAAATTTGCCCTATTCCCATGCTAAAAATGCACGCTTTTTCTTTTTAATAGGAAAGGAGGATATCACCATATCCAAATATAAAATCTACGTTTATGCCATTTGCAAAAACGAAGAAAAGTTTGCCGAGCGCTGGATGAAATCTATGAGCGAGGCAGACGGCGTATATGTACTTGACACAGGCTCTGACGACGATACTGTCCGCATGTTGCGAGAGCTCGGCGCTCACGTGGAGCAGGAGGTAATATCTCCGTGGCGTTTTGACGTGGCGCGTAACCGTTCGCTGGAGCTGGTTCCGGAGGATGCAGATTTGTGCGTATGCACTGACCTCGACGAAGTGTTTCACGCCGGCTGGCGTAAAAGTATGGAAGCCGCTTTAAAGCCCGGCGTAAAACAAGTACGTTACCGCTATACATGGAATTTCCTTCCTGACGGCAGAGAAGGCAGCGTGTTCTGGATAGAAAAGGCGCATACCCGCCATGACTTTAAATGGGTCAATCCCGTACACGAGATCCTTTCATACATAGGCGGCGATCCGTATATGGCGGTCGAAGCGGAAAGCGTTCAGCTTGACCATCACGCCGATAATACAAAATCCCGCGGGCAATATCTTCCTCTTCTTGAACTCGCTGTAAAAGAAGATCCGAATAACGATAGGAACATGCATTACTTGGGGCGGGAATACATGTTTCATCAAATGTGGCAGGAATGCGAGGAAACGCTCCTGCGTCATCTCGCCCTGCCGTCAGCTATATGGGAGGATGAAAGATGCGCTTCCATGCGCTTTATAGCGCGCGCCGTTTTTAATCAAGGGCGTGCGGAAGAAGCTATGCGCTGGCTTTTTCGCGCTATAGCGGAGGCGCCCCATCTGCGCGAGCCGTGGATCGAAGCCTCTGAAATGGCAGCGCGTCTGAACGATTGGCGCGGCTCGCTGTATTTTGCTGCGAAAGCTCTTGAAATAACTCAGAGAGGACGTACATATATCAATGAAGCCGAAAGCTGGGACTCGAAGCCATACGACCTTGCCGCCATCGCCGCATACTATTCCGGCGCATATGGCGAAGCCCTTGCCTTCGGGAAAAAGGCGCTTGAATACGCGCCGGACGATGAACGTCTCCTGTCGAATCTTGAGTTTTATAAAGCTGCGGCTTCTTCACCGGACGGAGTATAGACCGCGATCTGCGCATAAAGGGAAACGCACACTTTATCTTTTGCTGCGCGGATATATTTGTAAAAGCCGGTATCAAGGCGGTGTGCTCCGCTTTGATACCGGCTTTTATGCTATAAGCTCCGATCTATATAAAAACAAGTTAATTTTCCGCTAAGAAATAAAGAAACATGTTGATATGGGAATACATATAAGTTAAAATACGCTATATACAATATCCCTGAGCTTTTGCTTTATACATGGATATTCTATATATCTTAAGATTTAAACGGAGGAGCTTGCTTTGCGTATTCTTTGGAAACAGTCTCCGGGTCGTATTATTGCCCTGGGCTTTGCCACAGTCATTATCCTTGGCTCTCTGATTCTGATGCTTCCTATCAGCATTAAAGACGGCGTCGACCTCGCTTATATCGACGCGCTGTACACAGCGACGAGCGCAGTCTGCGTCACAGGACTTGTTGCGGTCGATCTGTTCGACACTTTCACCCTGTTCGGGCAGATAGTCGTCGCGCTGCTCATCCAGATCGGCGGACTCGGCGTTGCGACGCTCGGCGCGGGCATAATACTTGCCATGGGCAGACGAATTGGGCTTAAAGGACGGCGTCTCGTCCTGGAATCTTTAAACCTGTTCTCGGCGGACGGGCTTATCCGTCTCATCAAAAGTGTTATTAAAATATCTCTGACAGTCGAGCTTTTCGGTGCAGCGATAAGCTTTATATCGTTTTCCCAGGATTATCCGTTCTGGCGCGCAGTTTGGACCAGTATTTTCCACGCGGTCTCGGCGTTCAACAACTCCGGTTACGACGTGTTCGGCGGCGGGAAAAACCTCATCCTCTATCAGGACGACGTTATCATAAACCTGATAACGGCTGCCCTTATCATAACCGGCGGTATCGGTTTTGTCGTCATACGCGACCTTTTGAAAAACAAATTCCGTTTCAGTAAGCTCATGTTCCACTCAAAGGTCGTCATCACCATGACGGCAATCCTTCTTGTGAGCGGCACGCTGCTTATAAAGCTCACCGACCGCATACCGTGGCTGAATGCGTTTTTGCTCAGCACTTCAACACGTACAGCCGGCTTTTCGACGCATAACCTCTCGCTGTTTTCAAACGCAGGTCTATATATAATGATGATTCTCATGTTCATCGGCGCGTCAACCGGTGGTACCGGCGGCGGTATCAAAACGAACACGTTTTTTGTGCTTTTGCAGGGTATCAAAGCCTCGGCGACCAATAAGGACAGCAAGGCGTTTAAATACTCCATATCGAAAGAGACTTTCCAAAAGGCCTCCATCGTCACGTTTTTGTCGATATTCGTCGTGTTTACTGGCATATACCTGATATCGGCATTTGATCCGCAGCTTGGCTTCCGCGACGTCTCGTTTGAGGTGTTCAGCGCTTTCGGCACCGTCGGTCTGTCTACCGGCATCACCTCCAGTCTCTCAGTTGCGAGCAAACTTGTCTCCATACTTATAATGTTCACAGGTCGCCTTGGACCGCTTACGATCGCATCGCTTTGGAGCTTCGGTCTTGAGGAGCGCGTCCACTACCCGGAGGGGACAATCGCCATCGGTTGATTTTTGTCTGTAAGCGGAGTTTCCCGCTCTGCGGCTGCGTTTACAGTCTCTTCAAGCTTTTTTATTATACAACATAATGGTCAAAATCTTTATACGCCGCCGCTTTTGAGCCGTGCCGGACCGATCCGGCAGAGTACGGCGGCAGATTGGAGTGTATCATGAAATTTCGGAAAAACACAAAACAAGATAAGATGTATGGGATCATAGGTCTCGGTCGCTTCGGGAAAGCGCTTGCGCTTCAGCTCACCGAGAGCGGAAAGGACATCCTCGTCCTCGACGCCGACGAAGACAGTATACGCGAGATACGCGAGTACACGGAAAACGCATTTATCGTAAAAAATCTCGATAAAAAGACGCTTCTTGAGACTGGTATACAGGACTGCGACGTCGTAGTTCTCTGCATTGGAGAGAGGATCGACACTTCCATACTCGCAACACTCACGCTGACAAGCCTCGGCATACCGTGCGTTATCGCAAAGGCAAGCAGCGCTGAACATGGCGAAATCCTTGAAAAGCTCGGCGCAGAGGTCGTATATCCCGAACGCGACATGGCTCTCCGCCTTGCAAGACGTCTTGAATCTTCAAAAATACTCAACTATGTGGAGCTGAGCGAAAATATCGACATATCCAGGATCCCGATCCCGTCGAATTTTGTCGGAAGGACGATTCTCGATCTCGACATACGTAGGAAATACGGGCTTAATATCATCGCTATCGAGCATGACGGCGATATTTCAACCGATGTTTTGCCCGATCACGTTTTTAAAGACGATAACGCTATATTCGTCATCGGCAGCTTTGATAAGATACATCAATTCGAAGAATCGCTGGGCTGAGCCTTCATATTGACATGTCTTGCGGGCTTGTCGTATTATCTATAATAAGGGAGGCGGGGTCCTAACCCGCCTCTAATTTTATGGAGGGTCATCTCATGAACGCTCTATTTTCACTCAAAGACAAAATAGTCTCAGGCATAGTCATAGCGATCTCCCTGATATTCGGAGGCGTTCTCGGATATCTTGGCGCCGCCACACTCGGCGAAACATTTGAAGGATTTGACGGCTTTGGTCGTTTTGCCATGCTTGTCGGCACCGTTGTCGTCTCGGTGTATGCAGGCATATTTTTACAGATAGCGGTGCATGAGGCGGGGCACCTTGTGTTCGGCGTTATTACGGGATACGGCTTCGTATCTTACCGTATCGGCAACATTATTCTCCTTAAAGCGAACGGTAAATTAAGGCTGGCTAAATATTCTTTAGCCGGGACAAGCGGGCAGTGCCTTATGTCTCCGCCCGGTGAAGCCACCGGCGATTTTCCGGTTTTTCTGTATAACATGGGCGGCTGTATAATGAATCTCGCCTTTTCAGCTATAATGGCGCTCGTCCGGCTCGTTTGCAGGGACATTCCGGTATTATCTGCGTTTGCGCTCATAGTCGCCATAATCGGCTGCTTTTTTGCCCTCTTAAACGGTATCCCTGTAAAGGTCGGTCCGGTATCAAACGACGGAACTAACGCGCTTATGCTTATGAAAAACCGCGTCGCGCGCGAGGCATTTTGGAAGCAGCTGCGTATAAACGAGCTCAATTCATCTGGTATGCGCCTTAAAGATATGCCGGAGGAGCTTTTCAGTCTGTCCGCAGACGGTGACGACACACTTAGCGCCTCTATCAGCGTATTCGCCCTTAGCAGAGCAATGGACGCGCTCGATTTTGACCGCGCTAAAGAAATTGGCAATACGCTGATTGAAAAAAACGCCGCGCTGCCTGATCTGTATAAATCGCTCGTCATAGCTGAGATGATATACTGCGAGCTTATTCTCAGCGGCAATCAAGAGTTGACCAAAAAGCTGTACACCAAGCAGGTCTCAAAAATGATAAAGGCTACGGCAAAATCTCTGCCGTCGTCAGCCAGATTCATTTACTCGTACGAGCTTTTATATAACGGCGACGAGGCAGCGTCACAGAAGGCGCTTGATACTTTTGAAAAGATCGCCAAGCGATATCCGCACCAGCATGAGCTCGAGGGCGAACGCGAGCTTATTGAGATCGCGCGCAAAAAATATGCGGATAAAAACAACGCCGATCTGTAAAATAATCCCTTTCATAACTACCCGCTCCTTGAAATCAAGTAAAAGGGCGCTCCAGCCGCACCGGTTAAAAAGCACCTCACAAGATTTGTGAGGTGCTTTTGTATATTTATATACAGCGCGGCAATTCAAAAGCGCGTGCGCCGCCATATTGTCAAGCGCGGCAGAGTAAAAGCAAAAATTCAGGCGCATTGCATTTTAAACATAAGCCGATATAATATCGCCCTGTGTTATTTCCGTAGCGCGGCGATCTCCCCGTTCAATCTCCTATGCATTACCTTTTTCCTGCTCTGCGACTGTGAAATCGAACATGATCTTACCTGTCAGCGCTTTTATCGCAAGCCTTGACAGTTCCGGGCAGCGCCCGCTTTCTTCAGCCGCGCCGGTCAGACGCAGCCCGTTTTCCAGCTCTTCACAAAATATTTCATACGCCTCTTCCGTACTGCGCCCTGATTTTATATCTCGCAGTACCAACACGATCTCTGCCGTTGAAAGCACGCGCTTGAGTGCTGTTATCATTATAAGCTCTGCAAGATGTTCTCTTGAATACTTTTTCTTCACCGTCGGCATAATGACCTTTTGCTTTACATAATTATTGATTATCGTCGCCGTTATAACTTTTTCGTCCTCCGCTGTTATATCACGCAACGCTTCGTTTAAAATAATGAGCACCTGATCTAGATACAGAGCTATTGATGGCAGCTCTGCCCAGCGAGGCAGGCTGAAATCAGCTAATTTATAATTTGTCATATATTGTATTTCCTTTTTGCACATATTCTCATACGATTTACGCTATAAAAAGCGTTTTAAATAATGCCTAGCTTCAAAAAGTATATCACGCGCGCATTCTTTGCGTCAATGCTCACATACATTAAACTCCGAACAAGATATACACCTGCTTTATGTTATGTAATTTTGTATGCTGTGGATCTATCCAGCCTTTAAAGGTGAAAAAATGTTGCGGTCCATATTTTAATACTCACGCACAAAAGCTTGGAGCCAAACGACTTTCCCCGTCTCCAAGCTTTATATTCTGTGCTTTGATATATTTTAATAAAATGCAGTTATCGTAAGTTGCAAAAAGATTTCAATTTCAAGTATCAAACGAAATTAGCCATATTTATCAAATAATATATCCTCCGCCGCTTCACTGCTTGGAAGTCTCCTGCAAGTCGTATAATATTGTCACCATTTGCGACGGAGTTTCCTGATAACCGCGTAAAATCCATGCGTTGACTATACCGTAAAGGGCGTAAGCAATCCTGTTTTGTTTATAATAAGTGATAATATCTTCCTCTTGCTCTCCTGGGTTTAAAACCTGCAAATATACATCTAAAATAACCTTCTGATGACCAACTCGATATAGCAGGTCGTTGATATCCCGTATAGAAAGACAAAATTCAAAAAACAGCCTCGTACTCGTATACATATCAGCGCGAAAATCCGTGATGCGGTTTTCTTCGGCAAACCGATTCCATAGGCAATGTATTTTAAATACTAAAACTTCATCTTTGCTCTTAAAGTAACGAAAATAAGTAGACCGCCCGACATCGGCTTTAGCAGTCATTTCTTCGATACTGATCTTTTCTATAGGCTTTTCTTTCATCAATTCAAAAAGAGCCGTTCCCATACACTCTTTAAGATATTCTGTTGTGGCTGTAGTTCTGCGCATAACTAATTCTCCTTTCAGATCTTCCATGAGAATGAAACAATTTTGGTAATTTGTTTCTCAGAAACTAAAATTATTACATCGTTCCACTTTCTTTGATACTCTTGATTTTGGTATTATTTGTGGTATATTAATATCAAAGATACTAAAATTTCTTTTATACTATAATCTTTTCTGCGTGCTGTCAAGCTACTCACTAAAAATCATGCGCCGGAGAAAGAGAGAACGACTATGAGAACGATACTGTCGCATGTAAAACTCAGCCGAAAGCATATTATTTTTTTATTCTTTTTATGCTGCTGGCATCCATGGCAGAAATGCCGCTGCCAACTATGCTTGCCGGGATGATCGATCTCGGTGTTGCGGGTAATGACAGAAATATGATTTTGTCTATTGCCGTGGTCATGGCAGTCATGGCTTTACTTGCTTACATTGTATACGATCTGTCGTATCGAAATTATTAGAAACGGCAATAAAAACAGTTAACTGGTTTCAACGAGGTGATATAAATGCTTCAAACAACGATTTTTATTTGTATGGGATATCTCTCCGGAAGTGTCCTGTATGCCCGCATATTTGCGTGGATATTCAAAAAGGATATACTTGGACAAAGTGTCGATCATAATCCGGGAACCACAAATGCCTTTATATACGGCGGATTTTGGTGCGGTATTCTTACATTGATATTTGACATACTAAAGGGATTTGTTCCGGTAGCTCTGTTTATGCGCTATGGCACCGCCGATAAAACCAACTCGTTTTTGGCTGCACTCGTCATCGCTGCACCGGTAATTGGACATATTTTCCCGCTGCATTATGGATTTCACGGTGGCAAAGGTATTGCAGTTACGTTTGGATGTCTTGCTGGACTGTATCCTGCTCTGGATGCTCTGCTTATCTTGGCATTTTTCTTTATCATATTTTCCACCGTATTGAAGATCACTCCCGACTTTTACAAAACAATTTTCTCTTATTTGATTTCACTTATAACTATTTTTCGGAAAATTAAAAACCGAACTACTGTTTTGGGATTTTTTATGATAACCGCAGCCGTCCTTGTACGGCTGCTTACAAGCAAAGAAAAACGGGAGCGATTGAATGTGAAATTATTTGGAGGCTCTTCTTTCCTGCGGAGTAGAGGGCAGATATAGCGCCGCGAACTCTGCTGTTGCGGAAAAGCCATGCATCGCGGTCGGCGAGCTACAATATTCATCATTATACATTAATGATTTTAGCACCTGATTCTACACTTTTTTAAAGAGTAAAAGAAAGCTATTGGATTGATTTTTAATTTTTTTGTGCTAATATTGTATATATTGCTTGTCCGCCATAGCCATTTTCTCTCGCTTATCTTCGGCGGACGTTAAGGAGAAATATGCTATGAAACAGAAACGTGTTGCCGCAATACATGACATATCGGGCTTCGGGAAATGTTCGCTCACCGTCGCGCTTCCGATAATATCAGCCGCCGGCGTAGAAACGTCCGTTATTCCAACCTCTATATTATCCACCCACACGTCCGGGTTTGAGGGGTATACCTTTTTGGACCTCACGGATGAGATACAAAAAATAGCCGAGCATTGGCATAAGCTCGGTCTGCATTTTGACGCGATATACACTGGATTTCTCGGCTCTATCGAGCAGATCGAAATTGTCGGTCGTATAATTGACCTTATCTCGTCTGACGACACGCTCGTCATCGTAGACCCTGCCATGGCAGATAACGGAAGCCTTTATACCTGCTTTGGAGAGGATTTCCCGTCGCATATGAAAAATCTCTGTGCAAGAGCCGATATCATCGTCCCAAACATAACCGAGGCGGCGCTTATGCTCGGAGTTGAATACCGTCAAGGTCCCTACACCCATGAGTATATCGATATGCTGCTCAACGGGCTTTATGCGCTTGGCGCAAAAAACGTCGTGCTGACCGGCGTGTATTACAACAGTGAAGATCTCGGGGCAGCATGCTACTCCGGAAAAGATATATACTTCACCTCTCACAAAATAATCTGCCCGTTTTATCACGGCACAGGCGACGTATTCGCAAGCGCGCTTACAGCCGCGCTGATGAATGGAAAATCGCTTGAAAAATCCGCCGATATAGCAGTGGATTTTACATGCCGCTCAATCACGGAAACTATCGAGAACAACCCGGAGCGCAAGTATGGCGTCAATTTTGAGCAGGCTATCCCGTCGCTGCTTAAAAACATCGGTCTTTTGGATTGATCCCACACATTTTATAACCTTTATTTCATTTGAGGAGGTATCGCGATGTATAACTTTAACGCCGCAAAAGCCGCTGAAGCTTGTATAGAATGGATCCGCGGCTGGTTTGAAAAAAACGGCGCGGGCTGTAACGCCGTTCTCGGAATCTCCGGCGGTAAAGACAGTTCCGTCACAGCGGCGCTGTGCGTAAAGGCGCTTGGAAAAGAGCGCGTCATCGGCGTTATGATGCCGCAGGGAACGCAGTTTGATATCGACTACTCCATCGAACTGTGCAAAACACTCGATATCAAAAATTACACCGTGAATATCGGAAACGCCGTTACCGCCGTACTCAATGAGCTTGACGGTAAGTTTGAGATCACCGACGCAACGCGCTTCAACCTCCCGGCACGTATACGCATGGCGTCCGTCTACGCCGTCGCGCAGTCAAATAATGGCAGGGTCGCAAACACGTGCAACCTCTCTGAAGACTGGGTCGGATACGCTACAAGATATGGAGACGGAGCCGGCGATTTCGCGCCGCTTGCCAATTTCACCGTAGCGGAAGTGAAGGCAATCGGGCGGTATCTCGGTCTTTCTGAAAAATTTATCGAAAAAGTGCCTATCGACGGTCTCTGCGGTAAGACGGACGAGGATAATCTCGGCTTTACTTACGCTGAGCTCGACCGCTATATCCGTGAAGGAGTAGAGCCTGAGCCTGAGACGAAGGCAAGGATCGATCGTATGCACCAGCTTAACCTGTTCAAGCTTAAATATATGGATGTATTTCCGTTCAGCCCTGAAAGCGTATGACGCATACCCTATTTAAAAAATCAAACATCGAGCGGGTGCCCTGCTGCATAGCAAGGCACCCGCTTTCACCTTATGCTGGTTTATGATTAATACATGCCGCCCATGTCTGCCGCCGGAGCTGCCGGAGCAGGCGGCTCAGGAATATCGGCTACGAGCGAATCCGTCGTCAGCACTATCGACGCGATGGAAGCCGCATTCTCAAGTGCGCTGCGGCAAACCTTTGTCGGATCGACGATACCGTCTTTTATCATATCGCAATACTGCTCCTTAGCGGCGTCAAAGCCGTAATTTGCATTTCTATTGTTTCTAACCTTGTCAAGGATAACGGCGCCTTCAAGTCCCGCGTTCGCTGCGATCTGCTTGATAGGAGCTTCGAGGGCTTTGCACACCAGCGCCGCGCCGGTCTTCTCATCGCCCGCTAGCTTTGCAGTAGCTGCCGCGACCGCCTTGGAAGCAGCTACATATGCCGTGCCGCCGCCGGCTACGATGCCCTCTTCAACAGCTGCGCGAGTTGCGTTGAGCGCATCCTCAACGCGGAGCTTCTTTTCCTTCATCTCAGCCTCTGTTGCAGCGCCGACCTTGATAACGGCTACGCCGCCGGCGAGCTTTGCAAGACGCTCTTCAAGTTTCTCCTTCTCGTAATCGGACGTTGTAACCTCATGCTCGCTTCTGATCTGGGCGACTCTCGCCTTGATTTCTTCAGGATCACCGGCACCGTCAACGATGATCGTATTTTCCTTCGTTGATTTTACCTGTCTTGCGTTACCAAGCATTGTTACATCAGCGTCCTTAAGCTCCATGCCAAGCTCTGTCGAGATGACCTGACCTCCTGTGAGAACAGCGATATCCTTCAGCATTTCCTTGCGTCTGTCGCCGAATCCCGGAGCTTTTACGCACAGGCACTGGAAAGTGCCTCTCAATTTATTAAGAATAATCGTCGCAAGAGCTTCGCCCTCTACGTCTTCAGCTATGATAACAAGCTTACGTCCTGCCTGGACTACCTGCTCTAAAACAGGGAGAACTTCCTGAATGTTCGAGATCTTCTTATCTGTGATAAGGATATACGGATCATCAAAAACAGCTTCCATCTTATCGGTATCCGTTACCATGTACGGAGTTATATACCCTCTGTCAAACTGCATACCTTCAACGACCTCAGAGTACGTCTCAGCCGTCTTGGATTCCTCAACTGTGATAACGCCGTTCTGTGAAACCTTTTCCATAGCCTCAGCTATCAGCTTGCCGATAGCTTCATCGCCTGAGGAGACAGCGCCTACTCTTGCAATATCGTCATAACCGGCAACAGGCTGCGAATTTGCCTTGATAGCGTCTACAGCCGCCTCGACAGCTTTCTGGATGCCTTTTCTCATTACCATCGGGTTTGCGCCGGCCGCGACGTTTTTCACGCCCTCGTCGATCATCGCCTGTGCAAGCACAGTCGCCGTTGTCGTGCCATCGCCCGCGACATCGTTTGTCTTCGAGGCGACCTCTTTAACAAGCTGCGCGCCCATATTTTCAAAAGCGTCTTCAAGCTCGATCTCCTTAGCTATCGTAACGCCGTCGTTCGTGATGAGGGGAGAGCCGAATTTCTTATCGAGAACTACGTTTCTGCCCTTTGGTCCTATCGTGAGCTTTACAGTATCTGCAAGCTGATTTACACCTCTTTCAAGCGCTCTGCGAGCTTCTTCGCCGTATATGATTTGCTTTGCCATTTTTACGTACCTCCAATTTTATTCTACTACAGCCAAAATTTCAGATTGGCGAACGATCGTATATTCTTCATCCTCTATTTTTACTTCAGTACCTGTATATTTGCCGATTATGACCGTATCCCCGGTCTTGACTTCCATAACTACCTTTTCGCCGTCAACTACGCCGCCCGGTCCTACCGCGACGACTTCATAAGTTTGAGGCTTTTCCTGTGAAGCGCTTGTGAGGATTATGCCGCTCTTCGTCGTCTCTTCCGCCGCGGAGCGCTTGACTATTACTCTGTCAAAAAGTGGTCTGAGTTTCATTTTGATCTTCCTCCTATTAATATCAAAATATCAATATTTATATTATTACGTCTTTATCACATTAGCACTCGCCATCACAGAGTGCTAATGCAATTAATATAATAGCCCATCAATTTCCATTTATCAAGCGTTATTTTTACATATTACAAAAAATTCACAATTATTTTTTCGCCGAAATCGTTATTTATCTCGGTGTTGACCTGTAAATCTCTGTTTTTCTTTAATTTACTGATTTTTTCGCGCGCTCAGCTTCAAAAAATGCCATATCTGCCGGAAAGAGCATATTCACGCCCTTCGGCACTACCTTAAACGTCACCCTATTGCTGTAAAACGCCTCTCCGTCATAGCCCATAAGTATTTTTTCCGGACTTTCTATACATATGCTTTTCGTTTTTACATGCTTTATATACTGCGGATAGTCCTTATATTTCCCTTTTGCATACTTTCCTGCGAGCGCCGCAAATTTCAAAAGACCTACTTCCTTTACTATCAGGACATCCAGCAGCCCGTCGTTTGGCAAAGCCTCCGGCACCGGATTGAAAACGCCGCCGTAATACCGCCCGTTGCAGGCACATACCATAGTAAACCTTCCCTGTATTGTCCTGCCGTCTACCGTTATAGTAAGCTCCTGCCCTATTCCCTTCATTACATTCGCTATCGTCGACACTATATAGCCGCCCGCTCCTCCTACGAGAGGAAGCGCGCTGTATTTGTGGACATTGGCGCCTATCCGCGCGTCGATACCCACCGACGCGATATTAAGACCGTACATCCCGTTTCCGCATTCTATCAGGTCAATGGGAAACACCTCTCCGTCCACAAGTTCTGCCAGCGTAAAAAACCTGTCGCGTTCCTTTCCAAAGCATTTGATGAAATCGTTGCCCGTACCACACGGATAATGCGCGACGGCGGCGTTTGCCGCGCCGGCTGCTCCTGTCACGCACTCGTTGAGCGTTCCGTCTCCGCCGCAGGCATAGATCCTCAGCTCTTCCCCGGAATTTACCGCTTCTTTTACAGCGCGCGTAGCGTCCTTCGGCGCGGAGGTATAGTATATCTCATAATCATCCTCTCTCCTGCCCATCAGGATCCTTATATCGGCTTCTGTCTTTGCGGGATCGTGCTTTTTCCCGCCAGCTATCGGATTTATAATAAACAGATGCTTCATCTTTTGCTTTTCCCTCCGCTGTCTCTCGTGTACATATATAGATCGCATTTTATCATGCCGTTATACAGCTTTCGCTTTTTATCCGCCGCTTTCCCAAACGCACGTTCAAACTCTGTATGGGATGAGAGTATATACATTCTCCATCCTTCGAGCTTTTTTGCAGCCGCGCCAAATTCGCGGTACAGCCGCTCGGCTTCCGCGCGCTCCATAACGCGCTCTCCGTACGGCGGATTTGATATGATAACCCCGCCGGATTTTCCTCTATGAAATTCCCGCGCGTCAGCTTCTTCTATCTTAACAACGTCGCCGACGCCGGCGCGGCGCACATTTTCTGCCGCGATCTTCACGCTTGTGGGATCGATATCGCCGCCCCATATGTCGTAATTGCCATGAAATTCACGGTCCCTTGCCTCTTCCGCCGCCATCTTCCACGATGTTTTTGGGATCCATGTCCAGCTTTGCGCGGCAAACGACCTGCTAAGCCCCGGCGCGCGGTTTTTCGCGATGAGCGCCGCCTCTATCGGTATTGTGCCCGAACCGCAGAACGGATCGCAGACCGATTCTTTCCCGCGATATCTTGAAAGAGTCACCATAGCGGCGGCGAGCGTCTCTCTAAGCGGCGCGGGATTGCTCACCGGGCGGTAACCGCGTTTATGAAGTCCCGCTCCGCTCGTATCTATATATAAATACGCCATGTCGTGCATTATCGCAAACTGCACCTGATATTTTGCGCCGCTCTCTTTAAGCCAACTGACATGGAATTTTGACGCCAGCCTGTCCGCTATCGCTTTTTTCACGATCTTCTGACAGTCCGGTATCGAATGAAGCCTTGAATTGAGCGAATGTCCCTTAACAGGGAACGCCCCATCCATAGTCACAAACTGTTCCCACGGCATAGCTTTTACGCCCTCAAACAGCATATCGAAAGTATCAGCCCGCGTGGTACCGACCTGTATCAAAACTCGCTCGCCCGTTCTAAGCCATATATTTGCTCTCGCTATATCAAAAGCGGACCCGTCAAACATCACCTTTCCGTTTTCGGCGCGGACATTTTCCATGTCGAGCCGCCTAAGCTCGTCCGCCGCAAGCCCCTCCAATCCGAAAAGGCACGGTACGCACAACGTAAATTCCATATTTCAAAATCCTCGCAGCCTTTTGTTAACTCTACCTATGATACCATACGGCTGCGTATTTGCAAGCAAAAATAAAATTATGCCTATCCTTTGAAATAGGACTTGCTTTTTTATTTTTTATGTGCTATATTTATTAGGCTGATTATTTATGCGCCTGTAGCTCAGCTGG
The DNA here is from genome assembly GCA_944385265.1 of uncultured Oscillospiraceae bacterium. The sequence continues at coordinate 13,504 of CALWWO010000178.1, read as the reverse complement.
ATAGAGTGCACGGCTACGAACCGTGAGATCGGGGGTTCGAGTCCCTTCAGGCGTACCAAAAAAGAAGGACATCCGCAGGATGTCCTTCTTTTTTGGGCTCCTGCCGCCCAAAGGCGGCTTCCGCACCGTTAAATTTAACTTGCTCAGGGCAGCTAAGCCGCCCTTGCGCCAAGGTTTTGCCTATATCAAAACCTTGTACGCCGCACCCGCGGCGCGATCCAGAAGGATCGTTTTAGCATTTGACTACATCACGCCTGCTCTTCTTTGCGTTCTCAAACGCAACACCGGATTAAGCTTTCCTGCGGATGTCCTTCTTTTTTTGGGCTCCTGCCGTCCAAAGACAGCTTCCACACCGTTAAATTTAACTTGCTCAGGGCAGTAAAACAGCGGTATTGTCCTTTATTCTATCAGCTTTACTTGTTAGAATAATGCATTCCCCATTGTTATTTTACTTTTTAAATGATAAATTTGTAAACTTTATTGAATTACTGCTAATATTGTTGATTTTTCACAGGAAGTGGCTTATAATTCTATCAGGGTTATTACTTACACTTTTTTACGTAGATTTTCGCGCTTAAATTTGAAAATAACTTTCATGTCATAACATTTTACATGAGTTAGTGCTATTAAAGGAGGAAAAATTATGGATAACGCAGCTGAGCTATCCCATGAATTTGGCAGAAAGATAACCCGTCTTATAAGCAATCTTGAAAGAAAACGCAGAAGATATATAAATGAAGGTCTCCGCTCCCAAGGGCTTCAGGGCGCAATGTTCATGTATATCCTAACTCTTGACGTACACCCCGGCTCAAGTCAAGATTTTATATCCGAACATCTTGGAATAGATAAGAGCAACGTTGCCAGAACGGCGCGTAAACTTGAGGACGCCGGCTATATAAGCCGCGAGCTTTCACCGATAGACAGGAGACAATACTGCATGCATCTTACTGAAGACGGCAAAGCTCTGCTGCCGGTCATAAAAAAAAGACTGTATGATTGGACTACCCTTGTTGCCTGCGACATCACGAATGAAGAACGTTCACTCGCCGTGGATGTTTTGGAGCGTATGCTTAAAAATGCATCTAATAATATCGAATAATCAAAACGATCTATCCTTTAGGCGCTGCGACAATATCGCAGCGCCTGTTTTTGTCTCCTGCGGTGCCTTTTTGAAAAGGCTTTGCGCCTCATGCGCTGTAACTGCATATATTTTTTACTTAGTTTTTCCATAAATTTTACGTATTAACATATTTTATTTTAGTCTTTCCATTTCGAATCAAAAAATGTTACAATGATTGTTGTTTGCAACAGGTGGTTTTTTCAACGTTGCAGTTTGCGATTTTCTTTATTCGGAGGTACCTGATTATGACGTCACCCGCACAATCCTCGCGCGATGCCAGGCGCGAAATGATGCTTGAGCACTCCATCGCAAAGGTGATACCTGTTATCGCCTTTCCTATGGTAGTCTCGATGCTCATCGATTCATTCTATAATCTGGCAGACACATTTTTTGTAAGTAAGCTTGGCACCGCAGCCACAGCCGCAGTCGGAGTAAACGATTCTCTTATGGGAATCCTTCGTTCTGTCTCCTTTGGTATAGGCATGGGCGCGTCCAGCTATATCTCGCGTCTTCTCGGCGCAGAAAAGGATGAGGAAGCATATGAGACCGGAAACGTAGCGTTCTTTACGGCCATCGGCGTATCGATCGTACTTGGCGTGATAGGTCTTATTTTTATGGAGCCTTTAGTCACGCTTCTCGGCGCTACGGAGTCGGCAAAACAATATTCCATGGATTACGCCATGTTTATACTTATGGCGGCGCCATTTACGGCGATGGATGTTGTACTGAGCCAGCTTCTCAGGTCGGAGGGCAGCACAACTTATTCCATGATCGGTATGCTCTCGGGCTGTATCCTAAATATAATTTTGGACCCCATATTCATTTATACATTTAACTGGGGCGTAGGCGGCGCGGCGGCAGCTACGGCGCTTTCAAAGGTCGTAAGCGCCTCTGTGCTCTTGTACCCTTATTTAAAGAAGAAAACGATCCTTGAGATTAGCCCCAAACTTTTTAAACCCACAAAAAGAATATATATCGAGATCGCGCGGATGGGCATACCCTCGTTTTTACGCAGCAGCCTTTTGAACGTGTCCACAGTTATTACAAACAATATTGCCGGCGGCTTCAGCGACGCCGCGCTCGCCGCAATATCAGTGGCAAACAAGTGTACGCGCTTTATCGGATCGGCTATTATCGGTTTTGGTCAAGGCTTCCAGCCTGTCGCGGGATACTGCTGGGGCGCCAAAAATTACAAGCGCGTTAAAAGCGCTTTCTGGTTCACGACGCTTTTGGGTGCTGTGGTCTCAGTCGTGCTCGGCGGTATAATGATAATTTTTTCACGCCAACTCGTCGGCGCTTTTGCAGCCGAGGGCGAGAACGACATTATCGATATCGGCTCGTTTATGGTGCGCGCGCAATGCTTTATGCTCCCGCTCCACATGTGGGTAATGGTCATAAGCGGTCTTTTCCAGGCGCTCGGTAAAGCCACGGGAGCCGCGGTTTTAAGCCTTTCAAGACAGGTCATATGCCTTATCCCATGCGTCATTATCCTGTCTGAGGTCTTTGGAGTGTATGGACTTGCGTCGGCGCAAGCTGTTTCTGATGCGCTTTCGATGCTCATCGCCGCACCTATGCTTATTAGAATACTTAAAGAAATACAGTCGCTTATAAAACAGCAGGAAAAAGAAGAGGCGCTTCAATAGCTTTTGCGAGCTGCGCTCGAAAAGCACGGCATTACAAGCTATTCTCCTTATATAAAACTTAAAAACCGTCATGTCTTTACGGAATTTGTCCGTAAAGACATGACGGTTTTTATTTCGTGCAAGAACTTTACGTTTTAGAGTTAAAAGTTTGTTTTGTTTTTATTTAAAAATCGGTCCAATTTCATTAATCGTTTATCTAAAAACGTGGGATACTATACAAGCATAAAATCAATCTAAATACATCCGCTGTATTTTGTCACTGTTTTATAGTGCCCGCCGCAAAGTATCCACGCCGCTTGGTAGCTTTTTCCCCGTATTTAGACTGAATATCAAAGCGGCAGAAAGGTGATCATTATGTCAAGAAACAACAGACAGACTATATTAAAATTTTTCTGCGTAGCCCTTTCTCTCGTACTGCTATGCGCAGCATCCGGCGCTGGCAGCGCATATTTTATACTGGATCGTTATAGTCTTACTGAAACAGCTGATCAGAGCGCAGCTTCGCGAAGCGAAAATGATAGCGCCGCTGACACTGAAGCGGAATCCATAAGCAGTTCCGGTCTGCTTTCCGCTACCGATATTTACAGCCTGGCTCTTGAGCAGGTCGTAGCCGTAAAATCCACGTCGACAACGCAGAACATATTCGGTCAGGAAACTACGAGCGCTACATCTGGCACAGGCTTTGTGATATCTTCAGACGGATATATAATGACAAACTACCATGTTATAGAGTACTCCGTACTGTATGGATATGATCTCTCCGTTATTTTCAGCGACGGAACAAGCTATCCAGCCGAGATCGTAGGTTACTATTCAGATAACGACATAGCGGTAATAAAAATCGACGCCGACGGACTGAACGCCGTATCTTTCGGCGATTCTGACTCCATGGAAGTGGGCGAGATCATATACTGCGTCGGCAATCCCTTGGGCGAGCTTGATTTTACAATGACAAGCGGCATTATAAGCGCGCTTGACAGAGTCATCGCCACCGACGCTTACACGTCTATAAATATGTTCCAGATCGACGCCGCCGTAAACTCCGGCAATTCCGGTGGACCAGTCTTTGATGAATACGGCAATGTTATAGGCATCGTCACCGCCAAATACTCTGACGAGCGAGTTGAGGGATTAGGTTTCGCCATTCCGATAAATGACGCCGTCGCCATCGCTTCCGATCTTATAGAGCACGGCTATGTAACAGGTAAGGCTTCTCTCGGTATCTCAGCCAGAGACGTCGAACAGTACGTGTCACAGTATTACAGTATCCCGTCCGGCGTGTATGTATACTCCGTGAATGACGGCTCATGCGCGGCAAACGCCGGTATCCAGGCTGGCGACGTTATAACGGCAGTCGGCGACGAGGCGATCAAAAATGTGGAAAGTCTCAAATCTGTCCTCAGCGGTTTTGCCGCCGGAGACAGCGCGGATATAACCGTTTACCGCTCTAACGAGTACCTCACATTCAACGTGACCTTTGACGAGCAGCTTCCTGAGAGCAGCTCAGAGACGGAAAATTATAATGATTCCCCGTCGCAGTCCAGCTATGTCGCGCCGTTTTATAGCGGCAGATAAGCCTGTGTGACCATCCTCTTTATTTTAGTTATCTTCTTTCTTTCATTTTAAATTATAAACATAAACGATTTGGCGGCTATATAGCGCAACGCCGGGAAAAACGCAAAGCTTAAGCTCTGCGTTTTTTTCTTGATTAGAAAAAGTGCGTTTATACCTATCGGCATACGCACCGGCGGCGTATCAAAGTACAACCGTTCAAGCGACAGGCGCGGTTTTACGTCTTGCTGTTTTTAGTAAATCCCGGCTAAAAAATGCTTCTTTTTTTATTGCATAAAAATTTTCCGTGTGGTATCATGTAAAATGGAGTGGGATTTTGATTATATTAAATTTCCGGCAAAAAAGAGTGTTGTTTCACCGCTTTTTCGTCAGATTTATTTTTTACTATCCGTTTCTCCGCCGCTTTGGTAAAGTGTACGTCTTTATTAAAGACGGATGCAGTTTATTTGTTCAAACTGCTTATATTTTCTAAGTCTGTACGGCTTTTATTTAAAGCGCTTGACGGGAATATGGTTTCCAAGCGTGTATTACCGTTATAGACTGACGATTAATTTATCTATCAGGAGGTCAATATATGAAAGTTAACTTTACCGAAACTGTTCTTCGCGACGGTAACCAGTCCCTCGCGGCAACCAGACTTCCCTATGACAGGTTTGAGCCTATCCTTAAAACGATGGATAAGGCAGGTTACTACTCTGTAGAATGTTGGGGCGGCGCTACGTTTGACGTATGTCTTCGCTATCTCAACGAGGATCCCTGGGAAAGACTGCGTAATATAAGAAAGGCTATGCCGAATACAAAGCTGCAAATGCTTCTGCGCGGTCAGAATCTCCTCGGATACAAGCATTACCCGGACGATGTTGTGCGCAAATTTGTCGAGCTCTCTGTTAAAAACGGCATCGACATAATCAGGATATTCGACGCGCTCAACGATCCGCGCAACCTTCAGGTCGCTATTGAGGAGACAGTAAAGCAAGGCGCGCATGCACAGGGCGCCATCTCCTACACGTCAAGTCCTGTACACACTCACGCAAAATTTGTCGAACTGTGCCGTGAAATGCAGAAAATGGGCGTTTCCTCGATCTGTATCAAGGATATGGCAGGCATCATGAGCCCGAAAGAAGCGTACGATCTTGTAAGCGCGCTTAAAGACGCTGTCGATCTGCCTATCGACGTCCACACTCATTCTACCCCGGGTCTTGCCTTTATGACATATCTCAAGGCGGTAGAAGCCGGCGCAGATATCATCGACACGGCTATCTCGCCGTTTTCCGGCGGATCTTCTCAGCCTGCGACGGAGACGATGGCTTACGTCCTGGGACAGTACGGATACGAAACAGGACTTGACCAGAATACGCTTAAAGAGATCGCCGATTTCTTTAAGCCGATAAGAGACGAGTTCATCTCCTCCGGCACTATCGATCCCGTATCGATGGCAACGGACACGAACTGCCTCGTCTACCAGATACCGGGCGGCATGCTCTCAAACCTCATCTCGCAGCTTAAAATGATGAACGCTATCGACAAGCTCGACGAGGCGCTCATCGAGACGCCGAAGGTCAGAGCGGATCTTGGCTATCCCCCGCTTGTAACGCCTACAAGCCAGATGGTCGGCGTTCAGGCTGTACAGAATGTCCTTGCCGGACAGAGATATAAAAATGTCGGCAATGAGATAAAGGCGTACTGCCGCGGCGAGTACGGTCAGACTCCGGCTCCTATCGATCCCGAAGTCAGAAAGCTTATACTTGGAGACACGCCGGTTATCGATGGAAGATTCGCCGATACGCTTGAGCCGATGTTTGAAAAGGCGAAGGCAGAACTTGCCGGCATCGCTAAAAACGATGAGGACGTCCTCTCCTATATCGCTTTCCCGCAGATCGCAGAGCGCTTCTTTGCATGGCGCAAAGAGCAGGAGGAGCGCGTCGTCAAATATACCATCGAGCCGATGGAATAATAGTGAAAAGGAGACTTGGAAATGGGATTTAACATAATTTTGGATGCAAACGCCGCCGAGTCGGCGCAAGAATCCGGCATTGTTTCAATACTCATCGTTCTTGCGGTTATCGTTTTCCTATTAGTCGCCCGCGCCGTATCTCGCCGCCGCTCAGCAAATACGGTCGACAATGCAGATGCACCCGTCGCCGTAGCTGCTCCGGTTGTCGAAACTACTCCGAAATACGCTCCCGGGTCATGCGGTGAAGTGGCTACATTTTCCGTTCCTGACCGCACAGCAGCCATGGTAATGGCAGTGACTGCAGATCAGCTGAACGTACCGTTAAATGAAATCAGATTTATTTCCATCAAGGAGGTCAAATAACCATGAAGTACAAGATCACTCTTAATGATAAAGTATACGAGGTAGAGGTAGAACAGGGAAACGCCATTTTGCTTGACGAGTATACGGCTATGGCTCCTGCAGCGGCTGCCGCGCCTGCTGCCCCTGCTGCCGCGCCTGCAGCTGAAACTGCTCCTGCAGCCGCCGCTCCCGCTGCTGCCCCTGCCGGAACGGGCGAGCTTATCGAATCTCCGCTTCCCGGCTCTGTCTTTAAAATCGTTGTCTCTCCCGGGCAGGCAGTCAAAAAGGGCGACACCCTGCTTATTATTGAGGCTATGAAAATGGAGAACGAGCTTTCCGCTCCGCGCGACGGCGTCGTTTCATCTATCGTCACAAGCGTAGGCGCTATGATTTCGACCGGTGATCCTCTCCTCTACCTGAATTAATCAGGGGGCGAATTTTCAGTGGATTTCATTATAGATACTTTTAAAGGAGTGTGGGAATCTTCCGGATTCATAAGTCTTACATGGCAGCAGCTTGTCATGATCGCACTTTCCTGCATTTTGCTTTATCTTGGTATAGTAAAGCAGTTCGAGCCGCTTTTGCTCGTAGGTATAGCATTCGGTATGCTGCTTACGAATCTGCCCATCACAGGGCTTTATCATCCGGAATTTTGGGAAGGTACCACAGTCGATTACGGCGAGGTCCTCTCAAACGGAGGATTGCTTGACATTCTATACATAGGCGTTAAGGCGGGCGTTTACCCGTCGCTGATATTCCTTGGAGTCGGCGCGATGACTGATTTTGGTCCGCTTATCGCAAATCCGAAATCATTGCTGCTCGGCGCAGCGGCGCAGTTTGGGATATACTGCGCGTTTATCCTTGCTATACTGCTCGGTTTCAACGGAAACGAGGCTTCCTCGATCGGTATCATCGGCGGCGCTGATGGTCCTACGGCGATTTTCCTCACGAAAACGCTTGCGCCGCACCTGCTTGGACCTATCGCTATCGCAGCCTACTCTTATATGGCGCTTATTCCGCTTATCCAGCCGCCTATCATGCGGCTTGTCACGACGAAAGAAGAGCGCGAATGCAAAATGGAGCAGCTCCGCCCCGTTTCCAAGACGGAAAAGATCGTTTTTCCGATTGCCGTCACTATCATAACGGTGCTTATACTGCCCGACGTTGCGCCCCTTCTCGGTTGTCTTATGCTCGGAAATCTGTTCCGCGAATCCGGCGTTACAGACAGGCTTTCAGATACGGCTCAGAATGCGCTTATGAATATCGTCACAATATTCCTTGGCATATCTGTAGGCGCAACCACCGTTGCGGAGAATTTCCTGTCACCAAATACGCTCAAGATCATTGCGCTCGGTCTGTTTGCCTTTGCATTCTCAACGTTTGGAGGACTGCTTTTGGGGAAGATCATGTACAAGCTCTCTGGCGGCAAGATCAATCCGCTTATCGGTTCTGCAGGCGTTTCCGCAGTGCCTATGGCAGCGCGCGTATCTCAGATAGAGGGGCAGAAGGCAAATCCCAGCAACTACTTGCTTATGCACGCAATGGGACCGAACGTCGCGGGCGTTATCGGCTCCGCCGTTGCCGCAGGATTTTTGCTCTCGATATTCAGATAAAATAGACTATGTTTATAAAATAAAAAAGCTTTGAGACTTAAGTCTCAAAGCTTTTTTATCACGAAAATCATACATTTGCCAGAGCTTTTACAGTACGCTGTTCACATGATCAAACCGAGTTTGCCGAGCTGTCTGTATTTTTCAATCAATACACGCTATCCTGAAAAACGATATATTTTTTGCTTGCCCGATGCGGCACGCTGCGAGGCTTTTACCGCGCCTCTTTTATAAGCTCTTCCTCGACCATTTTGAGCTGCTCTACCGTGTTTACGCCTACAAGCTCTTTTCCAAGCTCGCGTTTGCATACGCCGATCTTCTCCCCCTCTTCAAGCAGCACTGCCGGCACATCAGTCAGGTAATATTCGCCCTGCGCATTATCATTTCCTATCTTTTCGAGCGCAACCAGCAGCTTAGGCGCAGAAAACATATACACTCCAATATTGAGCTCTTTTATCTTCTTCTGCTCCGACGTGCAGTCACGGTCCTCGACAACGCCTACAAATCTGCCGTCCTCTCCTCGCAGGACGCGTCCGTACGGCAGATCCTCTTCAGTCGTCCCGGACAGAAGAGTGCACGCGTTTTTCTCGCTCACATGCACGGAGCAGAGCGCCTCATACGTCTCTCTTTTCAAGAGAGGCATGTCACCGTAGCATATGAGAACATCGCCGTCGTATCCTGAAAGCTGCTCACGCGCCGACATAACAGCGTGACCCGTGCCGAGCTGCTCTTCCTGCTCTGCAAAATGATAGCCGGGAAAAGCACTTATCACCTTTTCCTTTTGATATCCGACGACGATGATCGTGTTCTCCTTGCCAACGAACGATATCGCCTCAAGGACATAGTGTAAAAGCGGCTTGCCGCACGCAGTACGCATGACCTTTGGAAGATCTATTCCCTCCGTCCTGAGCCGCGTTCCCTTCCCGGCCGCTAACACTACAGCCATGATTTTTTTCTCCATGACATATCCCCTCTTCTTGTTTTTACTTTTATTTTGCGCTTATATGCGATACAAAAATGTACAAGTTATTCCCATGCGCAGTTGATCGTGGCTATGGTCGAAGGCATTTCGACTATTTGGACGTCAAACTTCAAGCTCGTCTCAACAGCAGTAATGGCGTTGTGGATCCTGAAGCCGAAACGCCACCCGCGATCCATATATAATTCTAACGTATTATCGCTATTTGGCTTGAAATCTAAACTAATAATTTTTGTAGGCAATAAGGAAACCGGCACAATGATAAGCGGCGGCGTTCCGGCAGCGCTTTCATTAAGCGTGCCATATAAATTAAAAGCCTGTATCTGAGCCGCTTTTTTGCTGTCTATACTGATGACTTTATAGAAATCAAATTTACCGAGCAAATACTCGACCATTTTATGTGGAAGCGCAGGATCTTTCAAGGCGCTTCTCCTAATTTCTTCCATAAATGCTTTTAAAAGCGGTATGTAAACATCAGCCTCCTTGTCAGGTAGCTCCTGCCATTTAGCACCTTTTGCTTTTTCAAGATCGAGCATTGAAAAAAATCGGTCTGATATCATCCCAGTATTCGTCTGAGCAAGGAATGCCAAACCACCTTTTCCCAAAATCCAGTGTTTTTGCCAATCTGCTGTGCTTAACGGCAAAATTGCCTATGTTTCAAGCTGAGCCCGATCTCCCAGTCAATATCTTGTCTGGAGATTATGATATCTCTGACATCCCCGGTCTCGCCTCTGCTGTCAGTTTGTAGCATAAGCGTCAAAACGTCACGACCTGACTCTATCGCATTTGGCTCGAGCTTCATTATCGCATCGGCAGCCGCCGACGCGCTGCGGCTAAGCGCATGGCGCGTATCAAAATCTGTACTTTGCCATGCGCGTTCGGCTGCAACAAACGCGGAATCTTTATGATCTCTGAATATCGATATGTCGATATTTTTTTGTAGAGCGTCTGTATACAGATATATTCAAACGCCCGTCCGTTGTTATTACTTTTAACGCTCATTCGATTGCTCCTCCGTACCATCCTCAAGCGCTTTTTTATTGTTATAGCAATCTCATACGCGAGATTAACAGGAACTGCGTTGCCGATCATTTTATACGCGTTGTTCGTTTCATTATAAATAAACTTAAAATTATCAGGAAAACCCTGGATACGCGCAATCTCACGGATAGTCATCCGACGGTATAAATGCTCTTTCCCCTCGACAAATTTGAAAGCGTCTTTGCCCACTTTGACCATCTTAGGCGCAGACGGATGGAGCTGGCATTGCCTGCCTGACGCCTGAACTGTAAACGCCTGCTCGTCCCACGATTTAACACGGTTTCTGCTCATGAAAATTGGGGAATATGCACTTATAAAATATTCATTGTTGTTTATCGCCGCCGGATTATGTCTGTCTTTATCGCCGGCAGGTACCGCCGTCTCCTGCAAATCCCAAATAACGTCTCTTAAAGTGAGTTTTTTTGAGTCGTCCTTAGTAGAGCCCTCGGGAAAAATAAAATTTATTCCGATATCTTTTCTAAATCCGATGTAAAATACCCTCTTACGCTCCTCCGCAACACCGTAATCCTTGGCGTTTGCTAAAGTGAGCGAAACATCGTACCCCGCCTCCTCAAACATAGCCAAAATATTTTGCACGGCCTCGCTGTGGCGGTTAGCGAGCATTCCGCTGGACGTTCTCAGCGAGGAAAAATTTCGGGCTAAAATCCCTGAGGATCCTTATATAATCATAAAAAAGCTGCCCCCGCGCATCTTTGATCCCGCGAAGCGCGCCCGCCTCTGACCATGATTGACATGGAGGACCTCCGATTATTCCGTCGACCTCGTCGGAAATAAACGGTTTAATATCCTCTTTGGCAACTTGCCGTATATCGTTTTCGATCAAGTAGGTTTTCGGATGATTGATCTTAAATGTCTCAAATATAGTCGGATCAAATTCATTTGCCACGGGAATTTCAAATCCGGCCATCTCAAAGCCGAGGTCAAGCCCACCGCAGCCCGAAAACAGAGAGATGACCTCCATTGTCATATCTCCTTTCATACGCGTTTTTAAATTTTTGTTTTATCGTGTGCACACATAGCAATACCAGTCGGAATCTTCGATCTCACATTTGATAGTAAACTCGCATTTTAAAAGCGCCGCCCGCACCTCATCACGCCGCGCGCCGATTATGCCGGAACATATAAATATCCCGTCCTGTGCAAGCCATGAAACTGCCTGTTTAGATACGGCGATTATCACATCCGCCACTATATTTGCGGTGATTATATCGTACTTTTGGCGCCCTAAACTCTCTTTAAGCGCCGTGTCGGAAAGAATATCGCCTGCAACAGCTTCAAATCTATCGCTGTATATGCCGTTTAACGCCGCGTTTTCCATTGCAACGTCCGGCGCTTTTGAGTCTATATCGCACCCTGTCGCGTATGCCACGCCGAGCAGCAGAGCTGCGATCGAGAGTATCCCGCTGCCGCATCCAAGATCGAGCATTGTTTCTCCACCGTGTACGATATTTTCAAGCGCTTCAAGACACATTTTTGTTGTCGGATGCGTGCCGGTGCCGAATATGAGCCCCGGATCAAGGCGCAGCGCTATCCGTTCTTCTGTTTCGGGCGTCTGCTCCCACTGCGGTACGATGATGAGCTTTTTACCTATTTCGACCGGCTTATAGAACTCCTTCCAGTTGTTCTCCCAATCCTCGTCGCGCACAGAGGCTGAAAGAAGCGTTTTATCCGGAAGCTCACTCCGCAGCCGCTCAAGCTCAAGCCTGCCGCCGTCACTGTCCTCAAGATAAAATTTTACGCGGCTCAATCCCCTCCACGATTCAAGCAACTCATCATCCACATAGTCCCAGTATTTACGGTTATTTTCAAGAAAAGCGGCGTATTCCGCTTCGTCCTCGATGACCGCGCCGCTGACGCCGAGCTCGTCAAGCTCCGCGCACAAATCCTCTATTTCGTCGCTTTTTGTATTTATAGTAATTTCAAGCCAATCCATATTCGCTCTCCGCTTTTTACATTCATAAATATTTTCCTAGATTTTAACACAAACTATGCCTGAAAACAACTTTTGGAGGCTAACAATATGCAAAAGAACAAAGAGGCAGAAGTCCTCAATTCCATCTACCGCGGCGCAAAAACTGGCAGCCAGGCGATAAGCGACCTGCTGCCCAAAGCGGAAAACTCACGCTTTCGCTCCGACCTTAAGACACAGGAGCAGCAATACAACAGCATCTCTGCCGAGGCTGCAAACCTGCTTATAAAAATGGGTGAAGAGCCGGAGCCTGTGAGCGCCATAAAAAAAGCCGGCATGAAAATGGGCGTTGAGATGAACACAATGATAAATAACGATACGGGCTATCTCGCGCAGCTCATGATAAAAGGCAGCACCATGGGCATCACGAATATGACGAAGGTGTTGAACAACTACGAGAATCCTGATCCGCAGGTATCGGACCTTGCATCCCGCCTTATAAAAACAGAGCAGCAGAACATCGATCGCTTAAAAGCATATCTGCACTGAGCGGCAAGCGGCAGATAGGACGAGAGGGATATACAACGGGGCATGACCGCCTTCCGGCGCGTCATGCCCCATTTGCTTAACTGCCCTATAAAGCCGAATTTATCGTTTAATCAACCGAATGATCCGCGGGCGGTTATATCGCTGCATAATCACAAAGACCGTATCAAATAAAGCCGCAAGCACAGAGGTGATTACGAACACTGCGAGCGCGCCGAACCATATTGAAAAAACGATCGGGACAAAACTCAGCAATATGATCGTTTCATGCACAAGTTCAGCCTGGCATGAAGCCTGCGCGATCTCGTCCCAGCTTTTTTGGGTTTGATCGAACAGACTGGGATCATAGGTCGGCATAATACCTTTCCAATGCTTCACGTTCAATCTCTCGTATAGCTTTTTCTCCCAGTCTCTGCTGCGATACCAGCTTTTCGTGTAATCCGCCTTATTGTCCATGATAATGTCAAAAATAAAACCGACGCCAAGCCGCATTAAAAAGTGATACGCCGTTGTCCCAAAAGTAATTGCGAACGCAAAGGCGGCTTCGCTTTCCGACGCTTTGTACAGGCAGGAGCAGACCACCGTACATATAACGGATAGTATCGCGATAGTTATCATAGCTTTTTTCATGTCCGCCTGCTCCCGTGCAAATTTACTTTTAGCTATCCCATCCTCAAAAATCATCGATTTTTAAAGGTTTCATGCGGTTTTAGCGCGCCTGTTATTTTATATTCACCATTCTGTCGAGGCTTTTTGCTGCAGCCTCT
>CALWWO010000177.1 GCA_944385265.1 uncultured Oscillospiraceae bacterium | reverse complement strand
CCTTATTTATCGAACGATCTCTCGCTCTTAAACTCAATTTCCTTCGTCCATCTTCCGATGGATCAGAGTCCCTTTCTTCTTGGTGCTTCTCGCTTACATTGTTTAATTTACAAGGTACATCCCGTCCCCGCTGTGACGGTTTTTTTATTCTACCACTTCCAGGCGCCCTTGTCAAGTGCCTTTTTCCCTTGCCGGTCTCCCGGGCCGGTACCGTACCTGACTCTCCGCGCCCCCGCGGCTGCCCCCCTCTTCAGGCGAGCTCGTCTAATATATCACCCACCTCCCCTCCTTGTCAATACCTTTTTCACAAAAAATTTAAAAAATCGCCGCGATGTGATCGGGGCTTTTCCCCTCTTCGAAAATATCCGCTCAACAAGGTCGTACCCCACTATATATTGACATACCTTTATATCTTATTTCTCACACGTCCTATAAGCAAAACCACAGGCAAAACGACAAAAACAAGCGCCATACTGCTTACCGGCACTATCCACTCGGAGTACACCTGAAGACCGAACGCACTCTTTGACAATAATGCAGAAACCACATATACGACAACAGCCAGCGGCAGAAGGAAAGTTTGACTATTTTTCACGCCCGTCGCTTTACCAAGCAGCTTTCGCGTTATTGTGAGCAGCGCGGCAATAAACAGAAAATCCGTCAGTACCCAAAGCGCAATGATTACTGCCTCTATTCTCTCTATTATCCCAAAGATGACCATATTCCTTATCATTATAAAAAACGGACTTTTGATATTTACGATATTCTCGGCTGAAAGCGTACCTATTGTTACGAATTCTATAAAAAAAATCGCAACGCCCAGCGTGACCATCCATCTTATCGAGGTAGCTCTATCCCTGTCGCTCCTTATCAGATGATCTCCCATAAACAGAAAATAGGCATATCCGCCTACTATGTCAAGTTCCGGCAAGGAGGCAAGCAGTATTTTGCCGGCGTCTTTGTATGTTACAGGCAAAAGATAGCTTATTTTTATATCCTTTAGCGAGAATACTATCGTCATCGTAAGCACCGCCAGTATTATAAGCGCAAATACCTGACCCGTCCTTGCAATACTCTTGACCTTCCCGTACGCCGCAAGCACAGCCGCTGCAAGCGTGACGACAGAAAAAATTACCGTGCTGCCGTTCGGGTATATAGCGGAGAGCATACGCTCTGACGCGCTTCGCAGCATAAATCCAGAATACAGCGTAAACCACACGGCAAACAGTCCCAAAAATATCCTGCCGACGCGGCTCCCCAGACTTTTCAGCACCAGCTCGCCAAGTCCCTCGCCATCCCGCCGGCTTTTCATAAAATTCTCTATAAGACAGACATATAAAATGCCTGCAGTTAGCGTAATAACCGGCGATACCCACGCGCTTTTGCCGGATAGCTGCACCGAGCGCAGCGGCAAAAGCCTTATTGCAGGCGAGAGCAGGCATACGAACATCGTCGCACCGAGCTGTCTCCTTGTTATCTTATCACCGCTGTCCATATGCAGTGTCGCCTCCCTTTTCGTCGCCGTCTTCGTATTTTGTCGAATCCACTATATCGTAAGTCCGGTCCAGCATCGCTTTCACCGATATATTAAATTTTATATCGCTGAAAATACTATCCCAGTTTTCTTTGAGTTCACTGAATTTTACAGGCGCTTTAAGCTCTGCCGCCTGAAGAATATTCAGAAAATCTATGCCCATCTCCTGCGAAAAGCGTATGAGCTCCTCGGCGTCTTTAAACTCTCGCGCCGCCGCTTGTCCGGCAAGCATTTTTCTGTTCTCCTCATTTAATAGGTCGATATCCCCGCCGACCTCCTCGACATTCAGGGAGCAGTCTATATTTATATCTATCCTCTCAAGTCTGTCTCCGTCAAAAACCGGCTCTATGTCGGATTTTATGGAATTGTACCGCAAAAGCACCTTTCCGCCGTCTTCCGTATATGCGATGACCTCGCCCGCAGCCTTTCGCCCGGCGAGCACGCACGCACTGTGCGAAAGCTCTTCCTCCACAAACCCGACTAAAGCCCCGTCTTTTATTATCCCAAATCCCGCCGGAGCTATCATTTTGCTGCCGTCCTCATCGCCCGCTTCGTCTATATTTATCAGCTTTATCGCCATGACGAGCGAATGTCCGTATCTTGCGAGATTTGCGGTCAGCTCCCCGCATGAGACGAGAAATCCGTTGCCCTGTTTATATAAATTCGCCTCCATGCCGCTCAGCATATCGGCTGCAGCCGTCTTCTCTCCGGATGTCTTTTCTATGAGCTCCTCCGCCGACGTATCCCTTACTATATATATATCCGTCCCTATACGCATTTCTGTCGCGCGTGAGATATAATCCAGATATTCATCTATCCCCTGCCACGCCGCCGTTTCTCCTATCATTATGTGATCAGTGTATGAGTAAAATGGCTCTCCGCCGGACGGATTGTTTTGCAGCATATCAAGCGCGGACGCCATCGTCTGTGAGGATTTTCTTATTATCTTCGGTTTCTCTCCGCTGAGCCCTATGCCGCTGCACGCTGTTATAACTACAT
>CALWWO010000176.1 GCA_944385265.1 uncultured Oscillospiraceae bacterium | reverse complement strand
GAGAATGCGACAGTCCCCTCCGTGGGAGATGCGCGCAAATATGCCGTCTCCATGTATGGGGAGGAACTTGCCGATAAATTCCTTGAGGCTGTACATATAAACGAGCCTGAAGTTGCGCTTGATATGTACAAAAATTACGTCGGTCTCACCGGCGAGACTATCGGCGGCGATCTTGCGTGGTGCGAGAATGAGGTAAATCTCGGTCGTAAGCCGACCCATATGTATTTCCTTACAATTGTCCCGCCGGGAGCGGAGTTTGCACATCATTCCGCCGAGCACCACTATGTATTCCAGACACTCGTGCGCAGCAAAAGACCGTATACCGGACGCGACTGGGATCTCTCTAACACTTTGGCTGATTATTGGGCGAACTTTATAAAGACAGGCGACCCGAACGACGGCAAAAATCCGCAGTGGGATGCTTATACGGCGGATAACAAAAAAGCGCTTGAGATCAACTATGATCTCCATATGATCGAAGTGCCTGCAAACGACTATGTAAAATTTATCAGGGATTATGACCTGATGAAATAATGAAGCTAAAAATATTAAAGAAAAGAGGGTAATGTATGGCAATCCTTAAGGTAAAAACAAAAGATGGCTGGGTAGAAGGCATACCCGGCGGCAACCAAGCGGTCAGCTTGTTTAGAGGCATTCCGTATGCAGCTCCCCCGGTCGGCGAGCTGAGATGGAAGGCTCCGCAGCCCGTAAAACCGTGGGACGGCGTTTTGAAAGCATACAAGTTCACGAATATCTGCTGGCAGGAAAGACGTGCTTCAGAGGGCGGAAACGACGTTATAGGAAACGAGTTTTACTGCCTTGATCATCCGCTCAGTGAAGACTGCCTGTACTTAAACGTATGGACCCCGGCACTTACAGGCGACGAGAAGCTCCCTGTCGGTGTGTATTTCCACGGCGGCGGCTACTCTGCCGGATACGGGTTCTTAAACTGCTATGACGGTGAGGGATTTGCAAAGCGCGACTGCGTATTTGTAACGGTAACGCATAGATTAAATCTCTTTGGCTTTATCGCGCATCCGTGGTTGAGCGCAGAAAACGAGCGTCATATCTCCGGTAACTACGGCGCACTTGACCTTGTTGCGGCTCTTAAATGGGTAAACGAGAATATCGCGGCGTTTGGCGGCGACCCCGAGAAAGTCACTATTTTCGGTCAGTCTGGCGGCGGTGATAAGACAAAGACGATGGTAGTAACTCCGCTCACGAAGGGGCTTGTTACTAGAGCTATCATGCAGTCCGGCGGCGGTCTATCAGGTAAAAATAACGCCCGCACGATGGAAGAGGTTGAAGAGTTTGGCGTAAAATTCTTTGAATATATGGGCTTTAAAAACCTTGAAGAAGCGAGAGCTGCCGATCCTCAGGCTTTGACTGAAGGTCTTATAGCCTACACAAAGGGCGACAAAGCCGCTTCAAGAGTTCTCGGTCCGTGCATTGATGGATATCTGCTTCCGAAAAACCCGAACGAAATGTTCCTTAAGGGAGAATTCCCAGATCTTGACTACATGGTCGGCTGCACAGAGCGTGAATTTGTAAACGAAGGCGCAACTCTGCCCGCGCTTGAAGAGGCAAAGGCGACGGGTGCCGCTTTGTTCGGTGAAGAGAACGTCGATAAATACATCAAGGCGCTTCATCTTGAAGACGATCCGGCGACGGCTCTTGAGATGTATAAGTACTACACGAATATGACGGGCGATATGCTTGCAAGTGATTTTGCGTGGTGCGAGAATCAGATCAACCTCGGTCGCAGACCGGCATATCAGTACTATATGACGCTGGTACCGCCCGGAGCGGAGTATGCACACCACTCTGCCGAGCATCATTATGTATTCCAGACGCTTATACGCAGCAAGAGACCGTACACAGGCCGCGACTGGGATCTCTCCAATGCTCTGGCTGATTATTGGTCGAACTTCATCAAAACCGGCAACCCGAACGACGGTAAAAATCCTGAGTGGACACCGTACACTGCAGACAGCAAGAAGGGTATGGAGATCACATATGATCTGCACATGATCGAGGTTCCAAAGAACGACTATATCAAGTTCCTTATCGATTACGCGCTCGGTACACTTTAAGCTACATACCAAATCAAGTCGTTTAAAAGCACGATCGCCACTAGGCGATTGTGCTGACTTATAAAAGCGCGGACTCGGTTGCATAACGATCTAAAATTATTGTAGAAAAGAGGGAAAAAATGGCTATATTAAAGGTTAAAACCAAGCAGGGCTGGGTCGAAGGTATACCCGGATGCAATCAGGCGGTCAGCCTGTTTAGAGGTATTCCGTATGCGGCGCCCCCTGTTGGCGAGTTGAGATGGAAAGCTCCGCAGCCTGTACAGCCGTGGGATGGCGTGCTGAAGGCATATAAGTTTACAAATATCTGCTGGCAGGAGAGAGTGGGCAGTGAAGGCGGCGGCGATGGTATTGGTACCGAATTTTACTGCGTGCCGCATCCGATGAGCGAGGATTGCTTATATGTAAATGTGTGGACGCCGGCTATTACCGGTGATGAGAAATTGCCTGTTGGCGTATATTTCCACGGCGGCGGACATTCTACCGGGTATGGATTTTTAAACTGCTACGACGGCGAGGGCTTTGCAAAGCGAGACTGCGTATTTGTAACAGTAACGCATAGGCTTAATGTTTTCGGTTATATTGCCCATCCGTGGCTTACGGCTGAGGATACAGAGCACCATTCTTCGGGTAACTACGGATCTCTCGATCTTGTAGCGGCTCTTAAATGGGTACATGAGAATATCGCGGCGTTTGGCGGCGATCCAGATAAGGTTACGATCTTCGGGCAGTCCGGCGGCGGTGGAAAGGTGCAGACCATGATAGCGTCACCGCTTGCAAAGGGGCTTTTCCACAGGGCTATAATGCAGTCCGGCGGTGGTCTGTCCAACAGAAGCAGAGTCACTTATCTTAAGGATGCGGAAGAGTTCGGCGTGAAATTCTTTGACTATATGGGCTTTAAAAACCTTGAAGAAGCCAGGGCGGCGGCTCCAGAAGCTCTGCTTGAGGGCTTTAAGAAAATGAACGGCGGAGATACTTGGGTCGGCATCAGAATAATGGGACCCAAGGTCGACGGATATTTGCTGCCAAAGGCGCCTACGGATGTATTCCTAAACGGCGAACATCCCGAGCTTGACTATATGGTCGGTTGCACTTCGCAAGAGTTTATAAACGATAGTGCGACGTTGCCGGATCCTGCAGCCGAGCGCGAGATGGCAAAGGCTACATACGGTGAAAAAAACGTGGAAAAATACATGGCGGCGACACATTTGGAGGACGATCCTGAAAGAGCACTTGAAGAGGTGTACAAACCGGGAATGGGAGTCGGAATGATAGCTAATGCTAAGGCTTGGGTCGAAAACGAAGTAAGACTTGGGCGCAAGCCGTCTTACCAGTACTATTTGACGCTTGTCCCGCCCGGAGCGGAGCATGCGCATCACTCTGCTGAGCATCACTATGTATTCCAGACCTTTGTGCGCAGCAAAAGACCATATTCAGGTCGTGACTGGGACCTTTCAAACACTTTGGCTGATTATTGGGCAAACTTCATCAAGACCGGCAATCCGAACGACGCTGTAAATCCTGAATGGACTCCGTTTACAGCCGAAAGTCCGAAAGCTCTTGAAATAAAGTACGATCTGGAAATGTCTGAGGTTCCGGAAACGGACTATATCACATTCTTGAAGAAATTCGCGCTTGATACACTGTAAAAACAATTAAAAATAAAAACAGGACGGTGAAATTTTCGCTGTCCTGTTTTTGCTTGTAATTTTAAAATGCGTAAGCTACCTGATAAAAAAGAAAAATCAGGGATATTAACGATTATGCCTCCATTTGCTTGCCTAAAAATGTAGAGACAGTCTGTGCGAGTTTTACCTCAATTTCACCGCCAACTGCGTTGTCATCAGAAAAGAAAATCACGCATCCCATAATATCGCCTTCGGTTATTATAGGGGCGGCAACGGTTATACTGTATTTATCTGTGTTATCTGAAACGGGAAGCGCGCGGTCGCCGTCCTTTCGGCTGTAAATTTGGCGTCCTTCCATAATCTGCTCTAGATCTATGCTGATAGCTTTTTCTGCAAGTTCACGTTTCGGAACGCCGCATACTGCTATAATAGTGTCGCGGTCAGCTATTGCGGTACAGCGCCCGCTGGATTTGCTGAGCGAATCGCATATTTGAGCGGCAAAGTCGGACAGCTCATTCATTGGTGAGTATTTTTTGAAGATTACTTCGCCGTCTTTATCTGTATATATTTCCAGTGGGTCGCCTTCGCGAATTCTCATTGTGCGCCGTATTTCCTTGGGAATAACAACACGCCCCAAATCATCAATACGGCGCACAATTCCAGTTGCTTTCATATATAAAATCTCCTTTGTTGCTTTGATTTGCCTTTTTAGTTTCTGCAAAAACAAATTAAATATACTAGAATATAATTTATGTAGTTATAGAAGGTGTACAGAGCCTTTTACAAACATTAAGGAATATTTTGTTTTAATATCACTAATTCTGAGCATATTTCGGTTAATAAACAATTAAGGATTTTGATGGGAATAAAAGTTCCCTTTGTGTTGACAGCAATTGCCGTTGGGAGTAAAATGAGATGATAATATGGATAAAATGCCTATTTATGTATTATATGGTCGGTCAAATATGCCTTTCAAAATTTGGGCAATTTTGCTATATGATATTAACAGGACCCAGCCAAGCGCGTAGAGGGATTAGGAGGAAACTGGGTGATGGATTTTAAAAAAGCAAAACGCTTTTTGTATATACTGCTTCTTTCATATTTGCTTTTGTCACTGATGGTATATCTTGTGGCTTATGAGCAGTTTCGATACACAGAGGTAGAAGGAGATGAGATGCTGTCACCTGCAGCCGACGTTGGAGAGATAGTTGATGGTGTAGAAATAACTCAACGTATCTTTATCGAAACTGATCAATTTACAGGGCTGGATCTTTATACAACAACATATGGCAGAGAGAATACTGGCGAGCTCATTTTAACACTGACAGATGAAAATAATTCTGTTGTGGCACAAGTAAGCATAGACGTATCAACACTGCCGAACGGCGCTTATTTCAGTGTTTTGTTGGATGAGCCAATAGACGGATATCGCGGAAGGGCACTTACTATGACGCTGTCTGCTAATGGTTGTACCACAGGAAATGCAGTGTCGGTCTGTTACGGGAAAGCCGTCTCAACAGGCAGGGTTGATGTTGAACAAAATATATCAGAAGAGGACCTTTTTGCCATAAATGGAGAAAAGGGCGAAGGCAAAATCTGTATTCGCACAAAAGGTATAAATTTCCTGACGTTTTACAAGATTTACTGGGTAATCATCGCTGTAGGCTTTGTTGTTATAGTTGTATCCGGTACCGTTATGTGGAAGCAGACTAAAAAAGGAAAAAATAACATTGTTGCAATGATTTGCATTATATATTGCAAATATTCATTCCTGTTAAAGCAACTTATCTCGCGCGATTTTAAGATAAAGTATAAACGTTCGGCTCTCGGTGTGGCGTGGAGCTTTCTTAATCCGCTTTTGTCGATGGCTGTACAGTATGTCGTGTTTTCTACAATATTTAGAAGTGATGTCCCTAATTATCCTCTGTATTTACTTACCGGTATAGTTTTCTTTAACTTTTTTAGCGAGGCGACATCTACAGGTATGGTTTCTATAACCAGCAATGCGGCGCTTATAAAAAAAGTATATATGCCGAAATATATTTATCCAATATCAAAGGTGTTTTCGTCTTTAATAAATTTTTCTCTAGCTATTCTACCCATATTTCTATTTATGATATTTACAGGTACGCCATTTCGTCCGTCACTACTTCTGCTGATATTTGATATTATATGCTTGACAGGTTTTATTGCCGGGATGGTTATGCTTTTATCCACTTCAATGACATTTTTTCAAGACACACAGTTTTTATGGAGTGTAATAAGTATGGCGTGGATGTATTTGACCCCAATATTTTGGCCAGAGACTATCGTACCGGCAGAGTTGTTGCCGTATTTTCGCATGAATCCTATGTATCAGTATATTGATTTTGCAAGGACATGTATTATAAACGGCGTGTCTCCAGAGCCTATGGCTTATATCAAATGCGCTGGTATTGCGTTAATCTCAATGATAATTGGCATAACAGTGTTTAGGAAAAATCAAAACAAGTTCGTTATGCATCTGTAAGGAGACGCTTTTAATGGAGAAAATGATAGAAGTCAAAAATGTGACTATGCGCTTTCGTATGGCGAACGATAGGATAAGCAGTATAAAAGAATATGTTATACAGGGGCTTAGGGGAAAGCTAAAATATAATGAGTTTGAAGCGCTCAAAGATGTTAGCTTTGATGTAAACCGCGGCGAAGTCGTTGGACTTATTGGCTCAAACGGGGCCGGCAAAAGCACAATATTGAAGATTATTTCGGGTATTCTCAGACCATCAGAGGGCACTGTTACAGTGCGGGCGGGAGTTGTCCCTATGCTGGAACTTGGCAGCGGATTCGATTTTGATATGACTGGCAAAGAAAATATCTTTTTAAATGGAGCGATACTTGGATATTCAGAAGAATTTTTGCGTGCAAGATATGATAATATAGTCGAGTTTTCTGGAATAGGGCAGTTTATAGACACCCCGCTTAGAAATTACTCGTCTGGAATGATAGCTCGTTTGGCTTTTTCGATAGCCACGGTAGTTGAGCCTGATATATTGATAGTGGATGAGGTCCTCGCAGTCGGAGATGCAAATTTTCAAGAGAAGAGCCATAATCGTATGATGGAATTGATGAGCGGAGGTACCACGGTGCTTTTTGTTTCCCATGAGCTGAATCAGATACGCAGAATGTGCAATCGCGTAGTCTGGTTGGAGCACGGACATGTAAAAATGGCGGGAGACGCGCAGGAGGTCTGTGATGCGTATGCAAATGCGTGAGGTTTTCACAAACAGATAATAGTTTTATACAACAGGAAAGGGGTGAAGATATGACTGAATTCGACGTCATTTTTGTAACCTACAATTCTGAAAAATGGATAGACGGCTGTATACGCAGCCTTGCGGCTTCGGATTACGATTTAAAGCGCGTAGGACTATATTTTGTGGATAATGACTCTTCGGATAAAACAGTAGCGGGACTTGAGCGCGCTTGTGAAGTATATGGCGATAGGTTTAGATGTTTTGAAATAAGCGTGCAAAAAGAAAATCTGGGCTTTGGCAAGGGAAATAATCTTGGCAGCACCTTTGGAAATGCGCCGTACCTGTTATTTCTCAATATAGATACAGAGGTATATACTGATACGCTTAGCGAACTCGCACGTGCGATAGAAGAGAACACGGAAAATGTTTTTGCAATGTGGGAGTTGCGGCAATTTCCCTATGAGCACCCTAAGTATTACGATCCCCTTACAGGAAAGGTCACATGGAGCAGCGGCGCCGCGTTTGTGATCAAAAGAGAGCTGTATAAAAAAATTGGGGGGTTTGATCCAAGCTTCTTCATGTATGGCGAGGATGTCGATTTGAGCTGGCGTGTCAGGAAAGAGGGATTTGAGATACGATATGTCCCAAAATCGACGATACGGCACTATTGCTATCAAAAAGCGGGAGAGGTAAAGCCGACGCAGTTTATATATTCACTTGTAAATCATCTGCTCCTGCGAAATAAATTTGGCTCTTTTAAAGAACGAGTGATTGGATATATGCTGTTTTATGCGATGCTGCTGCGGTCATCACAGGCAAAGAAAATGCGTAAAGCAGTTTGGAAAGCTTACAGAGGTATGAAGCCGGCGTATAGATTGGCGAGAAAATGGCGCCGGAAAAATTGGGACGCGATAAAAAAATTAAATATACGGTTTTACGGACTTGATTATGAGCTCCGCCGGTACGGCGCGTTTTTTGAGTGTGACCGACCGATAGGAGATAAAAAGATATCGATAATAATACGCACCTGCGGCAGACCTGATATGCTAAGAGAGGCGCTGATAAGCGTGCGTAATCAAACGTATAAAAATATTGAGGTCGTTGTGGCAGAAGATGGACCAGAAGTATCTAAAACCATGATAGAAAAAGAATTTTCAGATCTTAATATTATTTATAAAGCATCCATAGAAAAGCGCGGTAGATGCCACAGCGGTAACGAGGGCATGCGAATGGCGACAGGAGAATATTTTAATTTTCTTGACGATGATGACGTGCTTTTGGCAGATCATGTGGAGACGCTGGTGATGGCGCTTCAGCGGCAGCCTGAATACAAGGTTGCATATGCTATTGGCGCAGAGACTGCAATAAAGGTTTTGTCAAAATCACCGTATAGGTATAGCGTGAAAAGCATTGCGACAAAGGTGAAGTTTGATTTTGACGTCCAGAGATTGCTACAATATAATTGCTTCCCTATACAGGCGGTTATGTTTCATCGCGACTTATTCGCAGAGTGCGGCGGGATGGATGAGACGCTTCCATATCTTGAGGATTGGGATATGTGGATTCGATATGCCTTGCACAAGCCGTTCTTATATGTAGAAAAAACTACGTCAATGTATAGAGTACCGGCTGATGAGCAGCAAAGAAGGCGGCGGCAAGAGGAACTTGATAAGCTTCTTTCTACGATACGCGACAGATATGCCGCATATGTAAAAGAAGATGAGACGCCGCCGGACACATCGCCAAAAGGTAGATTTTTGGAGCTAATGAAAGATAAAAGACAGACTATCTTATTTCGCAGCGTTCAGCGGCTTTATCATTTCTACCGTAGAATAACAGGTAAAATTGCGCTTTATATGAGCGCTACCCCATAGAATGCGGGATATTTTATGGAGAAAATTACTCCGAAACGCTTTAAAAATAAAAAGAATGTGAGGATTTTAAGATGAAGAGCATCACGGTAACAAGACCATTTTTGCCGAATAAAGACGATTTCGATAAAATGATAAATGAAATCTGGAATAAGCACTGGATTACCAACAGTGGGGAGCTGCATAATGAGCTTGAAGCTGAATTAAAGAAATTTCTCGGGTTAGATAATCTGCATTTAACGGTGAACGGTCATCTGGCTTTAGAGACGGCTTTTACAGGACTTGAGCTTGGAGGAGAGGTTATCACTACTCCGTTTACGTTTGTGTCGACGACCAATGCACTTGTCCGTACAGGAAGCACGCCGGTATTTTGCGATATAAACGACGATAATCTTACGATTGATATAAATAAGATAGAGGAACTTATCACGGAAAAAACTACGGCGATTGTTCCAGTTCACGTATATGGTCATCCATGTGATGTCGAGGGAATTGAGAAAATCGCGAAAAAACATAATTTGAAAGTGGTCTATGATGCTGCACATGCTTTTGGAGTAAAATATAAGGGTGAGAGCATTTGTGCGTGGGGGGATGTATCTATGTTAAGCTTCCACGCAACAAAGCTGTTTCATACTATTGAGGGTGGCGCTGTTGTTGCAAAAAATAACTCTCCCGCTTTTGAAAAAATGGGGTTTCTCCGTAATTATGGTATTATAAATGAGGAAGAGATCGTTTGTATTGGCGGAAACGCCAAGATGAATGAATTCCAGGCGGCGATGGGTATTGCAAACCTGAAGCATATAAATGAGATAATTGCAGAGAGAAAAAACATAACGATGGCTTACAGGGAGCAACTGTCTTCGGTCGAGGGTATCAGATTTTTCGTACCGGAAGCTGCACCGGAGGTCGAGTACAATTATGCATATATGCCAATCCTTGTTGATGAGAAGAAGTTTGGTATTTCAAGAGATGAGCTATATAGCAAGCTGAAGGAAAACAATATTTTCGCAAGGAAATATTTCTATCCGCTTACATGTGATTTTAAGTGCTACGAACAGCTCGGCAAATGCGCGGATGTCTCTGTCGCCCGCAAAGCTAGCAGCCAGGTGCTTTGTCTGCCTATATATAACGGACTGGAGCTCGATTCTGTTTCTATGATATGCGATTATATCAAATCCGCTCAGAAGGTTGGTTGATATAAATGAATCCAATCACATTCATACGTGCGTGCAAACTGCTCGGCGAGTCACCTTATTTTGATAAAGACTATTATTCGAACAGATATCACATACCGAGATGGCTATGTATTCCGTATGATTTTACAATAGGAAGAAGAAAAGAGAATAATCCGTCGCAGTTTTTTGACGCGCATCAATATTACATTGACAACCCGGACGTAAAAGCTGCCGGTGCGCATGCTCTGTACCATTATCTCGTATTTGGGCAAAAAGAACGCAGACCTATTAATGATGATATATCATTTTTCGGTTGTAAATATTATTATATGTTTGACAGTCCGTGGTACGCGGCGAAATACATGGGAAAAAGCGAGAGACGTAAACAACTTCCGCTTGATCATTATACGACGCTCGGATGGAAAAAAAGGTATCTCCCTTTTGAAAATTTCGACCTCGATAGGTTTTACCGTGAAAATCCGCAATGCGATATAGAGCCTCTCATGTACTGGTTTGAAAATCAACTTACGACCTCTTATTTTAAAAGACCAGTATATGGCGAAGAGGGGTTTACAATCAATCAAATGCGAGCTTTGCAGTACTTGTATAAATATCAGCAGATAGATTGGTTAAAAAAACAGGCTTTTTGCAGAAATTTAAACAAGTTGACGTTGATATTTGCCCGCAGCGACACAGATGCATACTCTGATTTTACGCTTCTTCAGAAAACTTTCAAAAATTTGCAAGGACAAACGGGAGAAAACGACGCTGTATTTTTAACAGTGCTGCCCGGACGTAAAGAATTTTTTGGAGAGGACCTGTTACCAGAAAATGTGCGTCTGGTCAGCTATCCCTATCTTGCAGCCTATTTTAAAACAAGGCAACTTGAAATAATTCTCATGCCCGATTGCGTGGATGACTTTGCGGAGTATATACAAGCTAATGACGACGATTTCATCCGCTTTTCAGACAAGGTACAGATTACTATAGTAAATTCTACACATTTTGAGCGTAATGTTAATATTCTATACGCTGTTTTTGGAAAAGAAAATGTAAAGGCAAAATTTGTTCAAAATACTTCGATAAATAACGTTCCCTATCTTGGATTTTTTGATGAAAAATGGTATAAAGAAATAAATAAAGAAGAACTAGAA
>CALWWO010000175.1 GCA_944385265.1 uncultured Oscillospiraceae bacterium | reverse complement strand
GCGATATCCACACAGAGCGGATACGGCGTTGTTGAACTCAATGTGACCGGCGGCAGCATTACGACTGACAGCAGTTATTCCGGATATGCTGTTTACGCGCGCGAGTCGAGCGTAGTCAATATTGAAGGCGGCACGGTCAGCGGCGGCACAGCAGTTTGTGCATACGATAATGCAACCGTCCAGATCTCAGGCGGCGATATAACAGGTAAATCGGCGCCCGTCAAAGTAAGCGGTACACCAACGGTCGATGTGACCGGCGGTACGTTTAATAAAGACGTAAGCGCCTATGCAGACGAAGATGCCGCGCTTGCGACAGTCACGTCCGGCGGCGCAACAAAATATGTTGTCGGTGATACGATAGCCAAAGAAGCCGCCAAAGCTGGCGAAGGCGATCAGATAACCGTTACAAAAGGAAGCGTTGACCTCACAAACGTGGCTGACGGCGTTATCGTATCAAATTCCGGCTCCGGAAACGTAAATGTAAACGGCGAACAGGTAACGGAAGAGCCCGTAACGGCACATACCCATACCTACGGCGAGCCCGTCTGGACATGGACCGACGTAACTGCTGCCGAAGCAACGTTCACATGCACGAAGGATCCGACTCATACCGCAACGGAACCGGCCACGATCACCTCTGAAGTGACGAAAGAAGCTACCTGCACCGAAAAGGGCGAGACGACATACACGGCGAGGGTAACGTTCGGCGGGGCAGAGTATACCGATGAAAAGGTCGCTGCGGACGTTGAAATGATAGCTCATACGCTTGAGGCGACAGCGGCTAAAGAAGCGACCTGCACGGAAGACGGCAATATCGCTTACTGGACTTGCGAAACCTGTAAAAAGATTTTCGCTGATGAAAAGGCGGAAAAAGAGATCACGGCTGCCGAGACGGTTATCAAGGCAACGGACCATAAGTTTGAAAACGGCGTCTGCACAGTCTGCGGAGCAGAAGATCCTGACTACGAAGCTCCGGCGGCTCCCGCTATCATCAAGGGCGCAAACGGCACATGGAACAAGGACGGCAAGGAAGGCCTCAGCTTTACGTCTGACGCTGAATATGCTGATTTCCTGAAGGCCATGGTAGACGGCAAGGACCTTGATAAGGCAAACTACGAAGTAAAAGAGGGCAGCACGATAGTAACGCTCAAGCCCGCATACCTTGAGACTCTTGAGGTCGGCAAGCACACGCTTGAGATCGTATCCAAGAACGGCACTGCCAAGACGGAGTTCACCATCACCGCAACGCAGGGCGGCACGGACAATACCGATAAGGACGATACAAATAAGGACGAGCCGAAGACAGGCGACGAAGCTAATATCGTCCTGTGGATAGCTCTTCTCGGCGTATCGTGCATCGGCGCTTACATGACCGTTGTTTACACAAGACGCGGCAAACACAGCAAAAGATAAATAACATAAGCTTTTAAAACAAGGCGGAAATTATTCCGCCTTGTTTTTTTTGCCATTTTCGCCGCGTATTGTATATTTCGCTAAAAATCCCGGAAAAATAAATAAATTTTTTGATATTGTTGAAATTTGCACCGCAATGTATTATATTTGTAATATACCATAATTAAAATCAGGGGGTATTACCGTAAGCTGAAAATCAGTCTGAAAAACTTGTCAATATAAAGGTATGCTGAATTTATTTAAAGGAGGATGATTTTTATGAAAAAGATGAAGTTGTTGACTGTATTTCTGGCGCTTATCATCGCCATCGCCGTCCTGCCGATAATGGCGTTCGCGGCGGATAAGGATTTCAGCGAGTATTTACAGGACGACGGGTATTACCATTTTGGAAGTGACGACGCGAGCGATTTTGTCACCTACATAAGCTGGTCACAATATGCCGAAGGACAGACGTTCGTACTTGACGGCAATATAGTAATAACAGGTACGCCTGTTATTAGCTTCCCCGTTGCGCTTGATTTGAACGGGTATACGATCTCGCTTAGCGATGAAACATTAGTCAATTCCCTGTTCAATCTTGAATCTGGCGCGTCGCTTACGATAATCGGGAACGGAGGCTCACTTGTAAACAGTAAAACGGGCGGTATGCTCGGCTGTATATATATGAGAAACGGTGCGACGCTGAATATTGAAAACGCAAATATCGATTTCTCCGGAAGCAGCAGCCTGAACTATGCGGCGATCACCGCGCTGAACGGTCCGTGTACGATAAACATAAGCGGCGGCTCACTCAGGGGAAGCAGTCGTGCGCTTTATGACGGCTCCGGCGCTCAGATCACGCTTTCGAACGTGGATGTTTCGAGCGGCAGCATTACCGCCGGCACCTCTTCTGCGACTACGGGCACTTTAACCATATCGAACGGCACCGAAATAGCCGGGAATTTGAGTTTAAATTATGATACGGAAATATCTGGCGATGAAACTGCTGTGAACGGCAATATAACGGTCGGTCAGACTGGGTCGCTCTCGATAACGGGCGGCAATATAGACGGGACAATTACCAACAACGGGCAGACGACGGTCACGGGCGGGACATTTACCTCATCTCCTGCAGAATATGTTCCGGATGACAGCGCAGTAGCAGGCTTTACACCGGCGGGGCAGATAGATACGCTGTATATCGTCGGCGCGACAGATATCGCTGAAAAAGCCGGTGCGGCTCAGGCAGGCGACAGCGTAAATATTATCGCAGGCGACGCCGCGCTCACAATCCCGGCGGACGGCGTAACTGTAACTAACTCCAGCAGTGGAAATGTCACTGTAAACGAGCAGGCTCTCTCCTCCGGTGATTCTGTGACGACGCATACGCACGTTTATACGGGACCTGTATGGGCATGGGCAGATGACGGCTCATCCGCCACGGCGACGTTCACGTGCGAGGACGGCGACGATGAGATACCCGTTGCCGCTGCGATCGGGCACACCGTAAAAACGCCCGCAACATGCACGGCGAAGGGCGTTACGACATATACGGCGACCGTAACATTCAATGGAACGCCGTACGAGGATACGAAAGACGTCACCGACATTGCGATGATCGCCCACAACTTTGTTGACGGCGTTTGCACAGTCTGCAAGACGCCCGACCCCAGCGCAACTCCCGAAGAGCCGACCACATCGACCGATCCGGACGACACGACTACAAAGCCTGAAGATACGTCAAAACCCGAAGATACTACAGAGCCTGACGCTTCTGACGAGCCCGATACGGGCGACAATGCTAACATGATATTGTGGATAGCCCTCATCGCCGTATCATGCGCCGGGATAATAGCGGTCGTTATTTTCGGCAAAAAGAAAAAGAAATAACCGCTCATTTTAAAACGGGGCGGGAGTTTTCCCCGTCCCGTTTTCTGCGTTATTATTGACATGTGGCATCTAATTTTGTATATTTTAAATAACAGCGTATCGGGACATATGCTCAAAAGCCGCTTACAAAATACTCTGATAACGCCGTCGTTTGCTTGCCGCGGGCATACGGCGCAGATAAGAGCATAAAGTGCCGCTGAGGCGATCCGATATAATACTTATATTCTGCGGCAGAATGGAGCTTTTATATGAGTGAAAAAATTTTACGCGCCTCCGCAGCAAAGGTAAACATCACCCCGCCTGAAGAGTGGCTTCCGTTCTATAACAAGAAAAATGGTCTCGGCGGCGGTCCCGACTCGTATTTCGGCAGTATTCTTGACGATATCTACACAAAAGCGCTTATGATAGACAACGGCGAAGAGCGTATCGTCATCGTCGTGTACGACGCGCTCGCTCTGCCCGTGCATGTCGATGAGCTGCGCGATATCGCAGCCGATGCGGCGGGGATATCAGTCAAAAACGTGCTTATCACCGTTACGCACGACCATAACGCCGTCCCGTGCAACGCAAGCGATTTTAAGATAGAGGATGAGTACAGCCTTTCGCGCATCACCGAGTATCTCGATGTGTTCCGCACCTCCACGCGCGAAGCTGTCGAAAAATGCGTAAAAACGCTTCAACCCGCGAAGCTCGGGTACGGCAGCGGGCTGTCTTATGTGAACGTTAACCGCCACGCAATATGCGAGGGCGGTGCGAACACGATAGCCGGCTTTGAGCGCCACCGTTATTCGGACCGCGAGCTCATCGTACTGCGTATCGATTCGCCGGACGGCGAGCCCATCGCGTTTCTGTTCAACTACGGCTGCCACGCGTCACTGCTCGCGAACAACAAGCCGGACGGGAAATATACGCAGATAAGCGGCGATCTCGCCGGCGCGACTTGCCGCAAGGTCGAAGCAATGTGGGACAATAAGCCCGTCGTCATACATACCTGCGGGTCGGGCGGTGATCAGAACGCAGTCCTTATAGCGCGGGTTTACGATGTTTTGCCGGACGCAAGCTCCGTCATGCACGATTTCGGTCCTGTCGGTCCGATATGTCTCGATTTCATGTCCGACAAGCTCGCCGCCGACGTCGATAAGTTCGCGCGGTCTATAACGGAGTTTAAGGAGTATACGCCGCTGTGGGCAGCAAAGCGCAAGGTGAGATGCGGCAAAGAGGCTCGCCCGCCGGAGCCGCGCGATCAGGCGCGCGGCGACGTCGATTTTGAATTTGAGCTGTTCATGCTCGGCGATATCGCCATAGCCACCACGAACGGCGAGATGTACAGCGCCATCGGAAGGCGCGTCAAGGACGAATCGCCGTTCCGCAAGACAATATATATGAACGTGCCGGACACCGCCGTCGGATATATAAAGGACGATTCCGGAAACGGGCTGGGCGAGCGCGTCATAAAGGAAAATCTGTTCGCCATGATGTCCGAATACAGTCAGGGGCTTGACGGCACGGTAAAGGACCTGCGATAGGGCGCAAAAACAGACGTGCCAAGACCGGCGCGGCGCTTCACCAAAATAGACGCGCAAAACCCCGCGTGGACATTGTATCCACGCGGGGTTTGATACTGCCGCTCCGGCTCTATTTTTCGGCGATAAGCGTCCAATTATAATTTTGCACCGCAAGGCTGCCGACCAATATCAGGAGGGAGTAAAATCCGTCTGATGAGGTGAAATGATCCGCCTGCAAAAACAGTATCCGCGCAACGCATAACGCAGCCAAAAGCTTTTTATAAAGCCGCGCTCTGCCGTTGCGTTTTTTCCAGAGCTCCTCATCCGCGGTGGCGCGTCTTTTCGGCGGGTTACTCCCGCCGCGACCGGCTGCGTACCGCGGGTACGGTGACGACGATTGATAAAACAGCGCGAGAGCCAAGATCGAAAAGCCCGCCCTTATGAGCATCGACCAGCCCGGCGCGAGCCCTATGCCGCAAAATGCAGCCGCGACCGCAGATACGGCGTATATTGAGACGAGCGCCGGCGTTTTCAGCTTCACCGCGCCATATCTGCCGAGGCGCGCCCATACATGATCGACCGCGACGAGAGCGGCGCATACAATGAGCGCCCACAGATACGGGGTAGTCCACGTGACGCGCTCGTGCGCGGGCGGCTCCCACGGCGGCGAATACGTACCGAAGACAGGCAGCGGCCATAAAAAGCACAGAAGAAGCGACACGGCGGGAAAGATAAGGAAATACCGCCGGTTCAAGCGTGTTATAAAGCTTCCGACCACGTCCATAACGCGCTCCTTTCTATCGCTGATATTTTCTGACTGTGAACCTTCTCTCTGTTACCGATAACTTTTGATACATTTATTTTATGTTATTTTAAAATATTTGTCAATGCTTCAAAATCAATTTTATAATATCCGTATCGCCGCATTTTTCCGCTCTCTGCGCCGCGTGCGTATACATGTGGCTCGTTTTTTCGCAGTTTGCCGGGTATAGTCGTGCTAAGGCGATCGTGTGGAGCCCGTCTGGTCTACCGTGGGCATATGCACCTCATAGCCCCGCAGCGCAAATCGGCGCGCCGACGGCAAAAGCCTGCGCTGTAACGGCGGATATTTTCGGATTTGAGCTTGACAATCCGGCGTTTTCTGATATAATTAATCTTACCGTGTCACAGCGGGAAAATTTAATACGCGGGCGTAGCTCATCTGGTAGAGCGCCACCTTGCCAAGGTGGAGGTAGCGAGTTCGAGCCTCGTCGCCCGCTCCACGTCGGAACGAGTTGTGCTCGTTCCGATTTTTTATTTCATAAAAATCAGTCACCCGCTTCACTGTTCCTCCTCTTCCGCAAAAAGTCCCGCTGCGCCTGCGCTGCTCGCTTGTAAACGCGCTCTGGGCGCTCCGGCTTGCTACCGACTTTTTGCGAATTGCGAGAGTTCAACTACCACTTCCTGAATTCCGAAAATATCCTTTTATGTTGCTCTCACATGCCGGGCACGATCCGCTTTGCCCCGACTTATTTTTGTCTGCGGCAAAAATCCCCGCCCATACGGTCGGGGATTTCAGTCTGTCGGGAAAGCTCTCAATAGATAGAGCCTCGCAGGAGTTCCCGCCTCCGAAGAGGCGGGAATAAAATCAAACCCGGTCATTTTGGGGGACATGCGCCTCAAAAATGACTCTTTTCATGGCGTGATGGACGACAATGTTGCGGAAAGCGAGTGCGTCGCGGCATGCTGGTGCGCTTGTGTAGGAAAAGGCTTTGTCTTTTCCAACAAGCTAAAGTCCCCGACGTGCGGTAGGGGATGTTACTTTATCC
>CALWWO010000174.1 GCA_944385265.1 uncultured Oscillospiraceae bacterium | reverse complement strand
AAAAGGCAACGGAAATCCCGAACGTACACGGTATGTATGCCGATATCGCATATCCTGAGCTTCACAACATCGAAATAGTTGAGGACGGATATGTTTTCGATCTCGGCGGTCGTCAGCTCCAGGTATTCTATATCCCGGATCACGCGGCAGGCAGCATAGCCCTTCTTGACAAGGACAGCCGTCTCCTCTTCTCCGGCGACGAACTCGGCACTCCTGCTTACAAGGCTATCGGTACGACTGTTGAGCAATATTCAAGAAACATTAATCGTCTTTTCAAATACTTCAACGATATCGACTGGTGCCTCGGCGGCGGCTTTGTATATGATAACATGGTTCTTTACAGACAGAAAAATTGCCTTGATCTCATACTCAAAGGATATGAAGGCATTCAGTATGTCCCGCCGAAACAGCTCCCGCCGTTCCCGGATGACGGTACTTATGGACGCAGACTGCACGATCAGGTAATGATGACGAACAGACTGTCTGTTGACGCCGACAAGAAGCTTCAGATGACGTTCGGCTACTGCACCGTAGTTTACTACAAAGATCGTATTTTCGACGAGAAATAAGAGGCGCTAAATGAAAGAAATAGATTTTTCACCTCTGCATGACAAATATTTCTGGTCAGACGACGCCACTGACGGCGCCATAAAGCCGATGGACGAGCCTTACTTCAATGCAAGGCTCCGCGTTCCGGGCGTATGGCAGATAACCACGGCGGGTGATTATATCTATCTGATCGAGGGCGAAAACGAGGCTCTTGTCGTAGACAGCGGAAACGGCTGCGGTAATCTTCGCGAAATGTGTCAGACACTCACCGATAAGCCGGTATACAGGCTGGTCAACACGCACGAGCATTTCGATCACCTGGGTGCAAATTCATACTTCGACAAGGTCTATATGACGCAGGCGTGCAAAGATTCGGTCACTGCCGTCCCGCAGCGTAAATTTGAATTGTTCAAGGACGTTGATTTCCCTGTGGACTATGATATTGAGGTGGTTGAGGATGGCTATATCTTTGATTTAGGCGGCAGACAGCTTGAGGTCTTCTGCCTTCCCGATCACGCGGCTGGCAGTCTCATGCTGCTCGATCGTAAAAACAAACTCCTGTTCTCAGGAGATGAGCTTGGTACTCCCGCGTATAAAGAGGTGCGTACAAGCGTCGCCGCCTATGCGCGCAACGTTGCCCGTCTCTATGAAAACATAGAGGATATCGACTGGATCTTCGGCGGCGGCTTTGTATATGACCGTATGATTCTTTTCAGGCAGGACCAGTGCCTTAAAAAAATCCTTGCCGGACACAAGGGCTTGCCGTACAAATCGTTCGAGCCGATAATGCCCGATCCCGATCCGGAAGGACGTTTTGTGATCCCGCGCCGCGTGCCTAATCCGTACGATATAGCAAAGCGGTATACGCCGGAGGACGGCAAGAGATACTTCCTCACTTACGGCTACTGCACGATTATTTATGATCCTGAGCATATTTACGAATAAGCTGTAAAAAAATATAATAAAAGAGAGATATAACAAAAGTTATATCTCTCTTTTGCTTTTAAACATAGACGCGGATATAAACACCGCTGTAGTACATATCAGAAAAACGATATCTGACTCGTCTCTGGAAGATTTCGCAACGCCCCCAGCTCTTTCAGTGTCTCTATATGCGTTTTTGACACTTTAGTGCAGCTTCCCGAAAGGTCCTCGATAGATACGAATTCCTTATCGTTTCGATGCTCGGCAAGATCGCGCGCCGCCGTCTCGCCCATACCGCTTATCGCAACGAACGGCGGTCTCAGTGCATTTCCGGTAATGTTAAATTTGACCGCATCCGATTCATACAAGTCGATATTGGCAAACGTAAATCCACGTTTATAAAACTCATAGCACGCCTCAAGCGTCGTCAGCAGATCCTGCTCCTTGGCTGTAGCGTCAGGATTATTCGATATCTCACGTATCTTGCTTGATACCGTCTCGATCCCCTGCGTCATTATTTTCGCGTCGAAGCTGTCCTTCTGGCTTCTTCGGTAAAAATACGCGCTGTAAAAAGCAAGAGGCTCATGCACTTTAAACCACGCTATTCTAAACGCCATCATTACGTACGCGACGGCGTGGGCTTTCGGGAAAAGATACTTTATCTTTTTACAGGATTCGATATACCAGTCCGGTACGCCGACCTGCTTCATCTCCTCCTCAGCCCCATCAGGAAGTCCTCTCCCTTTGCGGACGCTCTCCATTATCTTAAAAGCGCGCTTTTCGGGCATGCCCATTGAGATAAGGTAGAGCATAATATCGTCACGGCAGCCTACCGTCTCGTTTATCGACGCTGTTTTGGACAATATCAAGTCTTTTGCATTGCCAAGCCAAACATCTGTTCCGTGCGAGAAGCCTGAAAGCCGTACCAGCGTATCAAACGCCTTCGGTTTAGTATCGCACAGCATTTGACGCGTAAAAGACGTTCCGAATTCCGGTATGCCTATCGTCCCTGTTTTGCCGATGATAGGATCGTCATCCGTAACGCCGAGCGGCGTTGCAGAGCTGAATATGCCCATCGTCTCAGGATCGTCGAGCGGGATCTTTTTCGCATCCTTGCCGGTCAGATCCTCCAGCATTCGTATCATCGTCGGATCATCGTGCCCAAGCTCGTCCAGCTTCAGCAGGTTTGCCTCCATACAGTGATATTCAAAATGGGTGGTTATGATCCCGGTATCGCTGTCATCAGCCGGATGCTGGGCAGGGCAGAAATCGTATATTTCCATATCCTGCGGAATGACCACAAGACCTCCCGGGTGCTGCCCCGTGGTGCGTTTTACGCCCACGCAGCCTTTAGCCAGGCGGTTTTCCTCTGCTTTTGATATTGTCTTCCCAGTTTTTTCGAGATATTTTTTCACGTATCCGTACGCCGTTTTTTCCGCCACGGTACCTATCGTACCGGCTCTGAAAACGTGGTCTGCGCCGAACAGCTCATTCGTATATTTATGCGCGTTCGCCTGGTATTCTCCCGAAAAGTTTAAGTCGATATCAGGGACCTTATCTCCGCCAAATCCCAAAAACGTCTCGAAGGGTATATCAAATCCGCATTTATCGTACTTCGCTCCGCATACGGGGCAGACGGCATCGGGCATGTCGGCGCCGCAGCCATATCCCTTTCCCGCCTCAAAGTCCGTGTGATGGCACTCCGGGCAGCGGTAATGTGCCGGAAGCGAGTTTACCTCGGTTATTCCCGCCATGAACGCCACGAGCGATGAGCCGACGCTTCCGCGCGAGCCGACAAGATATCCGTGCGCCAGCGAATCTGCGACAAGCTTTTGCGCGCTCATATAAATAACGTCGTAATGGCTGTTTAAGATATCATTAAGTTCTGTATTTATCCTATTTTTTACTATATCAGGCGGGTTTTCGCCGTAAAGCTCATGCATTTTTCCGTAAACAAGCGCTTTTAGCTGCTTGTCGCTGTCCTTTATAGTCGGCGCAAAAAGCTTTTGCGGCGGAAGCGGTCTCACAATATCGCACATATCCGCTATTTTGTTTGGATTTGTTATAACAACTTCATGCGCCGTTTCCTCGCCGAGATATTCAAATTCCTTCAGCATTTCCTCTGTCGTGCGGAAATATATGGGCAGATCCTTATCCGCGTCGTCAAACTCCTTCGCGGTGAGGAGTATTTTCCTGAATATCTCCTGTTCAGGATCAAGAAAATGCACGTCCCCCGTCGCTACCGTAGGCTTTCCAAGCTCGTTTGCAAGAGATATAACACGTCTATTAAAATCACGAAGCTGTTCTACATCCCTCGCTTTTGGTCTGTCACCGTGCAGCATGAACATATTGTTGCATATCGGCTGGATCTCGAGATAATCGTAAAAGTCCGCTATACGCCGCAGCTCCATCGGGCTTTTATGATTTACTATCATTGAAAAAACTTCTCCCGCCTCGCACGCCGAGCCGACTATGATCCCCTCTCTGTTTTCCATAAGCAGGCTTTTCGGGATAATGGGATTCGGCTTCCTGAAATGCTCAAGATGGCTTTTCGTCACGATCTTGTACAAATTGCGTATCCCTATCTGACTTTTCGCTATCAGAATTATATGATACGGTTTAAAGCGGCGCTTTTTCGCCGCCATTTTGCGTCTTTCCTGTATGTACGCATTGAGCTCCGAAAGCCTTTCAACACCGTCTTTTTTTATCCTTTCCAGCATTTCGGCAAGCATTAGTCCAGTCGTTACAGCGTCATCCGACGCACGGTGGTGCTGAAATTCCGGCAGCCCTAAAAACCCTGCCACAGTATCGAGCTTATGGTTTTTAAGCTCCGTAAAAAGCCCCTGTGCCACTGTAAGCGTATCTATATACGCAGGATCGAAATCTATGCCGTTTTTGCGGCACACCTCATAAATAAAGCCTGTATCGAAGTTGGCGTTATGCGCGGCAAGCGTCCTGCCATCGGCAAAGCGCAGAAATGCTTTTACAGCTTCCTTCTGCGAAGGTGCGTTTCTTACATCATCGTCCGTTATCCCTGTAAGCTGTTGTATACTGTACGGTATGCTTCTCCCCGGATTTACGAACGTGTCGAACCGCGCGATCTCCTCTTTCCCGCGCATGATTACGGCTCCTATTTCCGTTATAGCGTCGGAATATGCGTCAAGCCCGGTCGTCTCTATATCGAACACGACTATTTCGGCGTCGACGCTATCCTCTGTTTTGCCGTATACTGACAAAACGTCGTCCACATCGTTTTGAAAATATCCCTCTACGCCGTACAGGACCTTTATTTTGTCACCCGCCGCTTTCATCGCGTCAGGAAACGACTGGCACACCCCGTGATCCGTTATTGCTATCGCGGGATGACCCCATGCTATCGCTCTTTTTATGACCTCCGCAGTATCTGTAACGGCATCCATTGCCGACATTTTCGTATGCAGATGGAGCTCTACCCTTTTTTCAGGCGCGTTGTCCTGCCGCACCTCTTTTTTCGACACCGATATACTTCTCGGCTCGATAGCTATATCGCCGTCATACCTGTTAAAATTGACGTTTCCGGACACCGTGAGATACATGCCCTCTTTTATTTTATTCACTATCTCTCCGGCATTTTCATCCGTCATATACTTCGATACGCGGATGGAATTTGTATTGTCCGTCATATCAAAGCTGAGGACAAACGCATGGCGCTTCTGTATTTCGCGGCTTTCTACAGCGAATACCTCGCCCTTCACGGTGACCTTTCCGGATTCAAGCGTTATATCCGATATGGGCGTCACTGGATCTTTTATAGGACGTCCCATTATGACCTCCCCGCCTGCCGCCGGTTTCTTTTCGCTCCTCTTCCTCACAGGTGCGGGAGCGGCGGCATCGGCATGATAGACGGGCACTATTTCCACGGCATTCAGCCCATACTCTCCGGCTATACCGTTTTCTGCCATCTTTATATGCATCGGCGCGATTCTCTCTTTCGCCCCGAGCCTTATTTTCATCGTCATTTTCGACTGATCCACCGTAGCGTTTATTACCTCTGTACCGCTAAACGCAGGTGCGATATTTTCACTTTCCGCACAGCACGGAAACATCTCAAAAAAAGAGACGGCTGCCATTTTCAATCTCCATTCTGCCGCTGTCTTCCTGCCCTTGTATACAGCGAAACCCCTGCCGCGGCGCGCAGTGATTTTTTGCTTGTACCGATATCGTCCGTATACACGCCGATACATTTTATCAGGCGGCGCTTACTGCGCCGCCTGCTTATATAATATCACACATTTCAGTTTTCTTCAATAAGCCTGACAAGCTCGTCTGCCAGTTTTTCCATCGGCGCTTTTCTTACCGTTTTCCCTTTCATAAACAGTATACCCTCGCCTTTGCCGCCTGCAAGCCCATAATCGGCTGCTGACGCCTCGCCCGGTCCGTTTACGGCGCAGCCCATTACGGCTACGGTTATATCACGCCTGCACGAGGCGAGCTTATCCTCAACCTCGCCGGCTATTTTAATAAGGTCGATATTGCATCTGCCGCAGCTTGGGCATGAGATCAGCTTCACGCCGCCGGAACGCAGCCCGGTCGATTTCAAAAGCTCGATCCCTGCCTTGACTTCCCTCTCCGGAGGTGCTGTCAACGACACTCTTATAGTGTCTCCTATTCCTTCCATAAGCAGCGTTCCTATTCCGACTGCCGATCGCATTATCCCTATGTACTCCGTCCCCGCCTCGGTCACGCCAAGATGCAGAGGGTAATCGGTCTCCTCCGCCAGCAGACGGTAAGTCTCTACTGTGAGAGGGACATCCGATGCCTTCGCAGATATACATATATCGTCAAAATCAAATTTATTCAGAAGGCGCACATGCCCCATCGCGCTCTCAAACAATCCGCGCGCCGTAACGCCGCCGTATTTGGCAAGCAGCTCTTTTTCAAGGCTTCCGCCGTTGACGCCGATCCTGATGGGGATGTTATGACGGCGGCACGCGTCCACGACCGCCTTCACCTTATCTTCCCCGCCAATATTTCCGGGGTTTATCCTAATCTTATCGACGCCGGCGTCCGCCGCACACAGTGCGAGCTTATAATCAAAGTGGATATCTGCGACAAGCGGGACGTCAAACCTCTCCTTATACACGCCTATGGCGCGGGCTGCCTCCATATTCGGCACGGCGAGACGAACTATCTCGCAGCCTGCGCGGCAGAGCCGTTCTATCTGAGCGGAGGTCGCCTCCACGTCCTCAGTTTTCGTGTTTGTCATCGACTGCACGGTTACGGAAGCGCCGCCGCCTATTTTTATCCCGCCGACATTTATACTTTTTTTGCTAGCCATTTATTATCCTCGTTATATCAAAAAACATTACAACTGCCATAAGTCCCATGAGGAGGACCATACCGGCGGCATGTATATACCCTTCATATTTGGGATCGATATGACGGCGCGTTATTTTCTCGACCACCCATGTAATGAGCAACAGGAATATCCGTCCCCCGTCAAGTGCCGGTATCGGAAGCAGATTTGTCACCGCAAGGCAGATGGCTATAAACGCGCACAGATACGCCACATTCAAAAGTCCGTCCATCATCGTGGGAGACGTGCTGCCGACGTCGTTTATAACATCGACTATACCGACTACTCCCGACAGCTCGTTTATACCGGCAGAGCCGCTCAAAAGATCGACAAAGCCCATTTTTACAAGCCTTACGAAATTATACGCCGTATAGAGCGAATATTTCAGTTTCTCTCCCGCCGTCGCCTCTATGGTTTTGAAGTTTATACCGTATTTGTACGTCTGCTCGCCGTTAACGGTATATTCCTCCTGCCGCAGTGCATAGTCCTCCAGCAAGACTTCTTCGCCGTTTCTTATGACGACCATATCTACCGTGCCGTCGCTCGAACGAGACATATAGGTTGAGAAATCCTCCGAATAAAATATACGGTTCCTGTCGATACTGACTATCTCATCGCCTGCCATGAGCCCGTTTTCACCGCCGTACTTAAACCCATCCACAAGGCTGTCTACCGTGGGACTTACAAAATATGATGCATTTGAATATAAAAGGATTATGACTATCACACCGAGCACGAAGTTCATGAAAGCTCCGGCAGCGAGTATTATGAGCTTTTTCCACGGCGCCTGTCTTGTAAATGAGCGCGGATCCTCCGTCTCCTCGTCCTCTCCCTCCATGGCGCAGTATCCGCCTATCGGAAGGACGCGAAGAGCATACAGCGTCTCTTTTCCCTGCTTTTTATATATTGCCGGTCCCATACCTATCGAAAATTCG
>CALWWO010000173.1 GCA_944385265.1 uncultured Oscillospiraceae bacterium | reverse complement strand
CAGTTAAAAGCCTTGTTTATAGCCTGGTCGAGGTCAGCGATGATGTCATCGATATTTTCAATACCTACGCTGAAGCGGATCAGATCCGGCTGAACACCCGCCTCGATAAGCTCCTGATCGTTCATCTGCCGGTGGGTATGGCTTGCCGGATGAAGCACACAGCTCCGCGCGTCGGCGACGTGAGTCACTATAGCGATAAGCTGCAGGCTGTCCATCATCTTGATACTCGCGTCTCGGCCGCCTTTGAGGCCAAACGTGATTACGCCGCAAGTGCCGTTCGGCATATATTTCTGCGCCGCCTCATAGTATTTGTCGCCCTCAAGGCCGGGATAATTCACCCAAGCAACTTTATCATGGCCTTTCAGATATTTCGCGGCAGCAAGCGCATTTTCGCAGTGGCGCGGCATACGCAGGTGCAGCGTCTCAAGACCTATATTGAGCAAAAACGCGTTCTGCGGCGACTGAATAGAGCCGAGATCGCGCATTAGCTGCGCAGTGGCTTTTGTGATATATGCACCCTTGCCGAATTTTTTCGTATAGACAATGCCGTGATATGTCTCATCGGGGGTCGTAAGGCCGGGGAATTTGTCAGCGTGCGCGTCCCAGTCAAAGTTGCCGCTGTCGACAATAGCGCCGCCGACGGAGGTCGCGTGTCCGTCCATATATTTTGTGGTTGAATGCGTTACGATATCCGCGCCCCACTCAAACGGGCGGCAGTTTATCGGCGTCGCGAACGTGTTGTCGACAATGAACGGAACTCCGTGTTCATGCGCAGCTTTTGCAAACTTCTCAAAATCAAGAACGACTAAAGACGGGTTTGAAATGGACTCGCCGAATACGGCCTTGGTGTTGTCGCGGAAAGCGGCACTGAGTTCCTCCTCTGTGCAGTCGGGATCAACAAACGTTGCCTCAACGCCCATTTTGCGTATTGTGTGCGCATAGAGATTGTATGTACCGCCGTAAAGCGCCGATGCGCATACGATATGGTCGCCGGCCTGTGCTATGTTCATGACGGCATAGAAATTCGCAGCCTGTCCTGAAGAGGTCAGCATTGCCGCGACGCCGCCTTCAAGCGCGCATATTTTTGCCGCAACGGCGTCGTTTGTCGGATTTTGAAGACGCGTATAGAAATAGCCGCTGTCTTCAAGGTCAAACAATCTGCCCATGGCGTCGCTCGAGCTGTATTTAAACGTCGTGCTCTGATATATGGGCAGAACGCGTGCCTCTCCGTTTTTCGGCGTGTACCCCGCCTGTACGCATAATGTTTCGATCTTTTGATTTGCCATGTTTTAATCCTCCTGTAAAATAAAAGGCGGCTTGAAGAATTTCAAGCCGCCCTAACTAACGCTTTTGCCGCATGACGAGAAAGCCGCGGTTAAGAAACATAGCTTAAGGCGGACAGACGCATCATTCGCATATCTAATACAAGATGCAGCATTTTTCTGTTCCTCCTTAAAGCATAATCAAATATTTAATAATAAAATACCATTTGATATAAGAGATGTCAACAGGGAAAATTCAATCCGTGCAGATTTTCTTATTTTTCCGCCGCGGCGAGGGAAGCCTCGTATGCGGCCTTCTCCTTACGGATCATGTTTCTTATATGAATGAACATCGGGACACCGATTATCATACCGGCGACGTCGGCCACGGCCTGCGAAGCGGCAAGGCCGTATTCACCGAACAGCCATGAGCAGATGACGATACTCGGTAGCAGGAATATAAGCTGTCTTGAGAGGTTCAGTATCGTAGAGCCGGTCGCGTGACCGAGTGCCTGGTAAATACCACCGGCCAGCATAACGAACAGATGGAGCGGCAGCACATACACCTGTGTGCGCACCATGAAAGCGCCGAGCGCTACAACATCCGGAGAGTCGGCGGCGAACAGCTCAATAAGCTGATCTGCGAAGATGACCATAAGGCTGCCGACAACTATGGCGCTCGCAATACCGATCTTCATTGAGAACCAGAACGATTCAAGAACGCGGTCGTATTTCTTAGCGCCGTAGCAGTAGCCGGCGACAGGCTGGAAGCCCATACCGAAGCCCATGACAGCGGAAGCGACGAATCTCATGCACTTGCCGCCGACAGAGATCGCGGCGAGCGCGTAGTCGCCGTAACCGCCGGCGATATTGTTCATAAGAACGGTAGAGATGCTCATGAGGGAGGAACGCAGAAATGAGGGGATGCCCATTCTCGCGACCTCTTTGTATATGTACCATTTAGGCGTAAAGTAAGAGAATTTGATCTCAACCATGCTCTGCTTTC
This sequence comes from uncultured Oscillospiraceae bacterium, assembly GCA_944385265.1. The sequence goes on along the minus strand of CALWWO010000173.1, from coordinate 4,532 downwards.
TAATAAACGGGATCGCAAGCATGATGAAGCTGAATACTTTCGAGATGGATGTCGCAATAGCGGCGCCCGCAACTTCAAGACCAAAATTATTGATGAATATCGGGTCGAGTACGCAGTTGATGACGCAGCCAATACCCTGTCCGAAAGCAGAATACCTAGTGCTTCCGTCAGAACGCAGCAGCTGCGACAGTATCGTATTGGCAGCTGTGATCGGCGCCGCGGCCAGTATGTAGGTGGCGTAGTCGATCGAATATTGCTTTGAGCTTTCAGTTGAGCCCAGCAGCATTACGAGCGGCTCCATGAATATGTAGCATATGATCGCAAAGCCAAGGCCGAAAAGCATACCGGTAAAAAGCGTTGTAGTACCGGCGCGTGATGCGGTTTCGTGATCTTTAGCGCCCAACAGACGCGAGATATAGCTCGAAGCACCCATACCAAAGCCCATAGACAGGGACATCATGAGGTGCATCAGCGAATCGTTTACACCAACAGCCGCGGTTGACGCCATGCCGAGCCCGCTGACGAAGCAGGTGTCAGCCAGATTGTAGATGGCATCTACCAGCATCGAAATAATCATTGGTACGGCGATTGACGGGATAACTTTACCGAGCGGGTCTTCTGTCATTTTTTTATGACGCGCAGCCCTGCTCTCGCTTAAAACATCAGACATATATAACACTCCTTGCTAAAAAATATACTCATTTTACCAACATAAACTTGATTATAACACACAATTTTTCGCGATACAACATATTTACCACATTTTTTAAAAGAAAAATTTACCGTACAGTGCACATTGTATAATTTTAAGCTGAAATCAGATGGCATATGGCAAAAATTTTTTACAAAAAAACTCCCGAAAATACGTCAAATATCATGATATCACTTATAAAATATTGAAAAAGGCTGTTCCGGAATGTATAATGAGATCTAATAACACAGCGTGAACAACTATCCGCCGCAGAAGGAGGAGATATATGACGCTCGATACGAAAGAAGCCATCGCGGAGGCCGCTGCAAGGCTTTTAACAGAGAAGAACGTAAAAAAACTTACAGTAAAAGATATTGTTGAGGAATGCAGCATAACGAGACAGGCGTTCTACTATCATTTTGAAGATATTCCGGAGCTTTTCCGCTGGGTCATGGAAAAGCGGATGGAAAAATTGCTGCGTGAGGCGTCGCCGGAAGATCCTCAACAGGGACTGCGCAAATTCTTCCTAATGGCGATAAAAGCGTCGCCGTATATAAGGCGCGGTATGCAGAGCAATTACCGGGATGAGCTTGAGCAGATACTTACACAGTATGCCTATCATTTTTTTGAGCAGGTAATAGAGAGCCAAAACTTATACCGCGGGCGAACACGTTCGGAAGTAAAGCTGATACTGCGGTATCACAGTCAGGCTATTATGGGCATTTTGAGAGAGTGGACAGATGATGACACGGAAAATCTCGATGAAATAGTGAAGCTTGTGTACCGCCTGATGACAGAGGGCATATCGCCGCTCGATTAGAGTACCAGCCCGTATTGATGACTTGCGTGGATAAATAAAACTGTTTATAAGATGCACCGAAGTGTAAAGATCCTTTACACTTCGGTGTTTTTGTCTATACACGCCGGATTTTGTGATAATTGCAAAACTCAAAAAAAGGGATAAAATAAAGGCATAAGACAGGAGGCGGTCACAAGTGGCAAATGAAATTCTCGCCGTAAAACTGTGCGAACTCGACGAAAAACTCGGCAGACTGCATGGCAGGATTATCCTCAGTCAGTCATTTGACAGAAAAAACCTGAAACATGAGATCGAACGGCTTGAAAATGAGTTTGAGGAAGCGGAGATTGCACTGCGGCAAAAACTGAAATTTTCAAAGAACGGATGCGTAGCGGCTCTTTCAAAGGCGTATCAGGATATGGAGAGCATAGCGTCCTGTACGAGAGAGGAGCTTAAATTGCGCGCGGGCGAGAGCGGCGATGCGGATATATCGGCGGAGGAGCAGATACTTCTTGCCGAATATGCACTTGATTTTGCGATTCAGGCTGCCGACAGAGCGCTGATCTTAGCGCTACAGGCCGTGGAGACGCAAAAGGAAAATTGTGAGAAGGGGGAAAATCATTAAGATGAAAGAAGTAAAATCACCGAGAAAACCGCTTATCTACTATTACGCTATAGTTTTGCTGATTATTTTCCTGTTCAACCTGATAGTTACACCGCTTCTAAATCAAAGTCAGGTCGAAGAAGTCGATTACGGCACGTTTATGGATATGATCGACGAACAGAACATTGGCCTTGTTCAGGTGGAGGACACGCAGATACTTTTTACCGATAAGGAGCAGACAAAGGTCTATGCGACAGGTCCTATGGAAGATCCGACACTTACAGAGCGGCTGCATGACGCGGGCGCGACGTTTGCGAGAGTGTATGAGGAAACAATGTCGCCGCTTCTCAGCATTTTGCTTACGACTGTATTGCCGATAGTCATTTTTATTGCAATAGGCCAGTATATGAGCAAAAAGCTGATGGAGCAGGCAGGCGGCAAAAACTCCTTGTCATTCGGAAAGAGCAACGCCAAAATCTATGTCCAGTCCACACAGGGGATACGTTTTAGCGACGTCGCGGGCGAGGACGAGGCGAAAGAGAGCCTGGCCGAAGTTGTGGACTATTTGCATAACCCGCAGAAGTATATCGACGCAGGTGCTGCTATGCCAAAGGGTCTGCTGCTTGTAGGCCCTCCGGGAACGGGTAAGACTATGCTTGCAAAAGCCGTTGCAGGCGAGGCAAATGTACCGTTTTTCTCAATTTCCGGCTCGGAGTTTGTAGAGATGTTTGTCGGTATGGGCGCGTCAAAAGTGCGCGACCTGTTTAAGCAGGCGAAAGAAAAAGCGCCGTGTATTGTGTTTATCGACGAGATAGATGCGATAGGGCAGAAGAGGAGCTCCGGCGGGCTCGGCGGAAACGACGAGCGGGAACAGACGCTCAACCAGCGCCTTACGGAGATGGACGGCTTCGAGGAAAATACAGGCGTCATAATCCTTGCGGCGACAAACAGACCAGAGTCGCTCGACCCCGCACTTACGCGCCCGGGGCGCTTTGACAGAAGAATACCGGTAGAGCTTCCGGATCTCGCGGGACGTGAGGCGATTTTGAAGGTTCATGCTAAGAAGATCAAAGTGACCGATGATGTCGATTTCCACACAATTGCGCGTATGGCTTCAGGTGCATCCGGCGCTGAGCTTGCCAATATTATAAATGAGGCGGCACTGCGCGCCGTGCGTGACGGACGTACCGTGGTAAATCAGTCAGACCTTGAGGAGAGCATCGAGGTCGTAATCGCGGGATATCAGAAGAAGAACGCTGTTTTGTCGGACAAGGAAAAGATGATCGTGGCTTACCATGAGATAGGTCATGCACTTGTTGCCGCAAAGCAGTCACATTCAGCGCCCGTGCAGAAAATAACTATAATCCCAAGGACATCCGGTGCTCTTGGATATACGATGCAGGTGGAGACGGGAGATAAATATCTGCTCACCAGACAGGAGCTTGAAAATAAGATAGCAACGCTCACTGGCGGACGCGCCGCCGAAGAGGTGGTGTTCAAAGAGGTCACGACAGGTGCGTCAAACGATATAGAGCAGGCTACAAAACTTGCCCGCGCTATGATAACACGCTACGGCATGACAGAAGAGTTTGACATGGTGGCGCTCGAGACTGTCAATAACCAGTATCTCGGCGGCGACACCTCGCTTGTCTGCTCAGCGGATACGCAGAAGGACATAGACAAAAAGATCGTTGAGATGGTCAGAAAGCAGCATGAAAAGGCAAAACAGATACTGCAGGAAAACCGTGCAAAGCTTGATGAGCTTGCAAAATTCCTGTATGAGAAAGAGACCATTACAGGCGAAGAATTTATGGAGATTTTAACTGCTGGAGGCGAAAACTAATGGGAAGACGGACGGGTTTTGATTGGTTTGAACTTATAATCGGCATACTGCTCATTCTGCTGGGAGTCTTTACGTTTGCAAATCCCGGTTTTGCACTTACCGGCTTTGTTATGATGTACGGTGTTGTCGCCATAGTGATGGGCGTATCCGACATTGTGCTGTATGTGCGCGTAGAGCGGTATACGGGATTCGGGCCCATGGTCGCGCTTATATTCGGTATACTCAGCGTGATGTCAGGCGTTATGCTCATCGTATATCCCGACGCCGGCAGCCTGATAATTTCGATACTGTTCCCGATATGGTTCATTGCCCATTGCATCTCAAGGCTGTCACATATGCATATGGTTCGCATAACGGCGGGAAAGGCTGCGTATTATCTAATGCTTATCGCAAATATCGCGGGTCTTGTACTAGGCATTATGATGTTCATAAGGCCATGGATATCGCTGCTTTCGGTAAGCTATATCATAAGCCTGTAGCTGCTGTCGCTCGGCATAGACAGTATAGTCATTGCATTTAGCAATATGAGGCCGAAAATATGACAAGATAAAGGAAAAGACGGCTGCACAGTTGTTGGCTGTGCAGCCGCCTAACT
>CALWWO010000172.1 GCA_944385265.1 uncultured Oscillospiraceae bacterium | reverse complement strand
GTCGTCCTGACCGACGACACGCTTGTGGAGTATCTCCTCCATTTTGAGCAGTCTTTCGCTCTCATCCTCGGTAATGCTGGTGACCGGGATGCCCGTCCAGCCGGAAACCACCTCTGCGATATCGTCCGGCGTTACCTTGCGTCCGCCGTCATGGCTTTCGCTCTCCCAGTTGTCGCGCAGGCTTTTTAGCTCGTCGCGTTTATATTTTTCAGCGTCGCGCAGCCTTGCCGCCTGTTCGAAATCCTGATTCTGTACTGCCGCTTCTTTTTCAGCGCTTATAGATGCGACTTCAGCCTCAAGTCTCTTGAGATCGGGCGGAAGACGCAGAGAGTCTATCCTGACTCGCGAGGCAGCCTCATCCACAAGGTCTATCGCCTTATCAGGCAGATATCTGTCGTTGATGTACCTTGCCGACATCTCCACAGCGGCTTTAATAGCTTCATCCGTTATTTTGAGCTTATGGTGCGCCTCGTATTTATCCCTGAGCCCCTTGAGTATCTGTATTGATTCCTCAACAGACGGCTCGTTTACAATTACGGGCTGGAATCTTCTCTCAAGCGCCGCGTCCTTTTCGATGTACTTCTTGTACTCGGAAAGCGTGGTCGCGCCGATTATCTGTATTTCACCGCGTCCAAGCGCAGGCTTTATGATATTAGCGGCGTCTATAGCGCCCTCTGCGGCTCCCGCGCCGATTATCGTATGGAGCTCATCTATGAAGAGTATAACGTCCTTTGCTTTCTTTACCTCTTCGATAGCGTTTTTTATACGCTCTTCAAAATCGCCACGGTATTTCGTACCGGCTACCATGCCCGTAAGGTCAAGGGACACTACCCTCTTACCGCGCAGCATCTCAGGCACATCGCCGGATACCACACGCTGTGCAAGTCCCTCGGCAACTGCCGTTTTGCCCACGCCGGGCTCGCCGATAAGCACCGGATTGTTCTTTGTACGGCGGCTTAAAATCTGGACTACTCGCTGTATCTCGTTTTCACGCCCTATTACCGGGTCAAGCTTTCCTTTTAGCGCCATCTCCGTAAGATCGCGGCTGAACTGATCCAATGTCTTTGTATCTGCGCTTCTGCGTCCTCTTTCTGCCGTTGGAACGGTCTTCCTGTATTCGTTACTGTTGAATGTATCTATAATATTAGTGTACAGTCTGTTCAAATCAGCGCCTGTCGCTGTAATGATCTTAGCCGCGACACTGTCGCTCTCTCTTAATATACCTAAAAGCAGGTGCTCTGTTCCTATATAATTGTGATGGAGCCTGTTCGCGTCGGCTACGGCGATCTCTATGATCCTCTTTGCTCTCGGCGTAAGCCCCTGCGGAGTTGTGTTCGCCGCTTCGCCTCTACCCACCATTTTCTCGGTAAGCGATTCTATCATGTTTTTATCTATTCCGGCGTCATGAAGGACCTTTGCCGCAAGCCCGCTGTTCTCGTTCATTATTCCGAGAAGGATGTGCTCGCTGCCGACATAGCCGTGCCCCATCTCCGCTGCCGCTTCGTGAGCATACTGCAGCACCGCTTTTGCTTTTTCAGTGAATCTATCTTCAAATCTCATTTCTCTTCACTCCCATTCTCTAAACTATTATGGACGGAATGATATCCGTCCATAACCGTTACTCAGCTTTTTCCTCTCCGCCCTCAAGTTTTTTGAGCTGTTCGCGGAGCTCGATAGCCTTTTCGTAATTTTCCTCCTTTGCCGCAGCTTCCATCTGATTTCTCAGCTCGTTGATCTCACGGCGCTTACTCATCTCCGGATCCACCGACTGATCGGAATGACCGATCTCCGGTTTAGCCTCGCTTACGCCTGTCTCTGCCGACGGATGTCCGCCAAGCATGATATTGATCCTCGGAAGCAGCATTGTCGGCATTCTGAATCCGAAATCATCCCAGCCACCCAGGAAGCGGTCTCTGCCGAAGAAACCGTTAAACATGTTCTCCATCTCTGCAAACATATTGCTGGTGTTCATATAATCGCCGCTCTTTTCAAACTCTCTTGCACAATCGGAGCAAAGATGTTTTTCTGTTACATTACCGTTTATATTAGAAGAATAATAGTAGTTAGCTTCGTTCTTTCCGCATTTTTCGCACTTCATTATAAAAATCTCCTTTCAAATTATGCGTACAAGCATATGTTTAAGTATATTTGCCCTGACCGCATCGCGGTCAGCCGGCGTTACCTGCTTTAAAGCCTGATTGCCTACCGCAGCCATCATAAGCGAAGCGCTTTTCTGGTCGACGGCGTTTGCCGCAATCAGATTTTTCAGCAGAGCCCTTGTCGATCCTAAATCTATCTTATCGCCTATAGCGTTTATGGTGTGCATCACAAGCTGCTTCGGATCCATATCTACTCGTCTGATCCTTATATATCCTCCGCCGCCTCTTCTGCTCTCCACCACATATCCGTTTTCCGGAGAGAAACGCGTCGAGATAACATAGTTTATCTGACTTGGCACACAGTTGAATTTTCCTGCAATCTCAGATCTTTGCAACACTGCCTTTCCGTCAGCCTCATTTAAAGCCTCATTTATGAAATCGGCTATCATATCTGTTATTCCCATCGCTGCTTTCACCTTCCTTCGAGGTCGTTTGACTTTGACTTTCTTTGACCTTTCGAGTATTATAATACACTCTCCGCCGCAATGCCGCAACTTTGACTTTGACTTTCTTTGACCTTTGCGGAAGCTCTATTCTCCGTTATTTTAATTTATCTTCGTTTTTCTCACTGTTTTGCAATATTTCATCGTTTTTTGAAGTTTTTAAATTTTTTATTTTTGAGAGAAAACGATTTTCATGCTCCGCCGATTTTTCGGTTGAATTTATCCCCGTATAGTCAAAGCTCTGCTTCATTCCGCCACCCCTTTTTCTATATTTTTCCCGCAAAGCGCATCTTTATGTACAGTGCCAATAAAAATCTAAAATTTGCATTTGCAATTTGCCGTTTTCATGTTACAATGCTATTGAAATAAGCCAATATAGGAGGTACATAGATATGGCTCACATTATTAATGACGATTGCATTTCCTGCGGCGCATGTGCTGCAACATGTCCTGTCAGCGCTATTGCTGAGGGCGACGGCAAATATGTTATCGACGCTGACACCTGCATCGACTGCGGTGCCTGCGAAGATGCCTGCCCGATGAGCGCTATCTCTGCTGAGTAATTTTAACAAGTGATTAAGGGCGGTATGAGTTTTCATATCGCCCTTAATTTCTGCTATAAAACGCTATTATTTTCTTTTTATCGTTATTTTAAAGAATGGAGAGCATATGTGTATTGACGAACTTTGGTCGGGTGGGCTTAAATTTATAAGATCTGCCGACGTGTTTGCTATCGGGACGGACGCTGTGATGCTGTCTGCCTTTGCCGACGCGTCGAATGTGCGGAAAGCTATGGATATCGGATGCGGCGGAGGGATCATATCTCTTATTCTTGCATATTCAAATCCGAAAATCACTATAGACGCTGTTGATATACAGCAAGCCGCTGTAGATTTGACTTGCCGCAATGCTGAAATAAACGGCTTGTCCGACAGAATAAACGCCGTCTGCCACGATATACGCGATTATAGAAGCTTCGGCAGCGGCGGTATGTACGACCTTGTTTTCTCAAATCCGCCGTACTTTCCGGTAAACAGCGGAGGCGCTTCGCCGCGGGAGAGCATTGCAGCCGCGCGGGAGGAGCGCACGTGCACGCTTGACGAGCTGTGTACGGCGGCAGCGTTTTTTACAAGATGGGGCGGACGCTTCGCGCTCGTACACCGCCCTGAGCGGTTGTCGGAGGTCTTCTGCTGCCTGTCGTCTAAAAAGCTTGAGCCGAAACGCCTCCGATTTGTATATGACAAGCCGTCCTCTCCGCCGTGCCTCATCCTTGTCGAAAGCCGCAGGGGCGGCAATCCCGGTCTTTCCATTGAGCCGCCGCTTATTATCCGCAACGACGACGGCTCCCCTACGGATGAGGTCTTGAAAATCTACCACAGAAGAGGAGATGTCTAAATGGCAGGAAAACTTTTCCTCG
>CALWWO010000171.1 GCA_944385265.1 uncultured Oscillospiraceae bacterium | reverse complement strand
GCTTATCCTGCGAGATCTTATGACAGGTACAAAGCGTTTTGGCGAATTGAAAAAATCCGTCGGTCATGTGTCGCAAAAGGTGCTGACCGCTCAGCTTCGCGCAATGGAGGAAAGCGGTCTGTTGACTCGCAAGGTATATGCAGAAGTCCCGCCGAGAGTGGAATATAGTTTGACAGAACTTGGACAGAGTCTACGCCCTATTCTCGACGCCATGCAGATATGGGGAGAGGGATACAAAGCGTCCTTGAGCTGAAAGCGGCGCATTTTACCAAAGGATAAATAACTTTTCTCGCATAACAAAAGAGCTGACAGATTTTTCTTGAAATCTGTCAGCTCTTTTAAGCTTATATATTGATTTTCGTCAATTAAAGCGAGCCCAGAATACTTTCTAAAGAAAACAGCCCGCGTATCGATGACGGAATATAGCTGGGCAATACCCAAGATGCGAAAAGGATGAAGAATATAGTGAAAACAATTATGATGCTCATGCAAAGATAGAGCCTACGATCCTTACTGATTCCGACAATATTCTGGCTTCCCGCAAACAAAAACGCTACGCCGGCTATTGCGCCGACTAAATAGTAAAATACCAACCCCGCAGTAATATTGAGCAAAAATACCAGGCAGCTCAAAAGAGCTATCGGAATTGCAATGACTGAACGCATAGAAACGATAGAAAACGCCTCGTATAGATCACTTTGTCCTTTAAGCAGTTTCACTCCACAAAAATAAAGCGCAGTCAAGACTACAGACAAAATAATGGAGTAAAGCAACGTCAGGAAAAATGCCCCGATACTCGAAAACGCCATTCCCGCAGTATAGCTTCCGCCCAAGCCAATTAACCCATTGATTCTTCCAACTAAGAACATGGAAAAAATACCGGCGCAGATCGCGTGCAATAAGAAAAATGCTAAAGATGTAATCAAATTTTTGCCGCGTACATATGGGGCGCTATAATTTGCAGGCGACTTCAGCAGATTGACAAAGTCTTTTAAAGCAGTGCGTGCGAGCGGTCCCCATTGAATCGCCGGCTGAGCAGGTTTTACCTCTGGCTGGACAGGCGTTCCGCCTTGTTGAGATGGCTGAGCTCCCTGCTGAGACGGCGCTCCCCACGGCTGCTGAGTCGTTTGAGTTTCCTGATAGGGCGGTGCTCCCCACGGCTGGGAGGGCTGAAACTCCTGCTGGGGCGGCTGCGCATCCTGCTGCGTTGTATTCGGCGCCGCTGCCGTATCGCGGCAGTTGCACACCTCCCCATCTTCTAACTTTCGTCCGCAATATCTACAAAATGCCATAATTACTCCTCACTTTCTTGTTCAGCATTTGATTGCTCTTCTGTTGACTGATTTTCTGTTGATTGCTCTTCCCCGCTTGGTTGATTCTCCGCTATATTTGTCTCATACTTATAGCGGTCTACATTAACGGAAACGCACTCCCTAAACAGCGTATCCATATCTTCATAACCGTTATAGTAGTAGCGGCGATTGTTAAATTCTTTATCAAATCGATCATCTGAGACCTCGTATTCGCCAAAATCCACAGTAATCGTATTGTCGGGCATAACTATCAGGTCATCAAAACGCACTGTATAATAGTAGGAGAAACTCTCTTGGAAACCATCTTCGGGGAAATTCGCGCTGCTTTGAACCTGATAAATCAAGTAAAGCATATTATTGCGCGAGCTATTCTGGTTTGTGTCTTTTGCAGTCAGCAGATAGCTGCCGATATAGTTAATGCTATCAAGAGAAAGGCCGTCTGACCAATCCTGCGCGGCTTCAGCGCGCAGAGCGTCTTCTCCTCGTGACCTCATTTCTTCCATAGTCTCTTCGTTTATCTGGGAAAGTGCGCTCACATAAGCTCCAAGTCCCTCTACCGTATATGTCTTTTCCGTCTCTGAGAATATGACCCCATAGGTGCTCAGGTAATATTCCTGCCCCTCCTCTGTCTCAGCCCACGGTAAGGAAATGGTGATAGTGTCTCCGTTTGACAGACCGGACGAAGGCTCTACAACATAATCAAGGTCATAAGCATAAGAAGCGTCGGAGTTATTGACAACACTCGCTTCCCCGTTTGGACCAATTCCGCTATAAACGATTTCCACATCGGCGAAAGGATCTGCCGTCTCTGCCTCTTCTAATCCCTCTACAACGAAATTTAAATCTTCATACGACAGTCGGACGTCAAAATCTTCCCGTGCCGCGTCATCATCGCACGTCCATTGGAAGGTAATTTCTTCTCCATTGGAAAGTTCTGTGCTTTTGCTCAATTCACCGGATACACATTCTTGCAACAGTATTTCACAAGCGACCTCGTCATTTATCAAATCGCCTGAATTGATTACCTGATATGCGATTTTCCCCGCATAATCCTGATAAAACGCTTCTGAATCAAAATGATAAGAAGCGTGTCCCATAGTGTCGTAGCCAGAAAAACTGACAGTGATATAATCTCCGAGCTTTACAGTCAGAGGGCGCGTTAATATAAAGATCATTACCGCAACAATTACAACAAGCACGCCTGCCGAAATCCCGATGACTTTTTTGTTTTTCTTTACGAATTGGGATAACTGTTCCGTTGTTTTTCCGGTATTCGCGGGCGGCGCTTTGGGCGGCGCAGTTTGAGATTCGTTGACGACGTTTGCTCCTTGCTCCGGCTCAATTTGCGTACCGCACTGTTCGCAAAATGCTGAATCATCCGGAAGCTGTCGTCCGCAGTTTGGACAAAACATGTTTACTCTCTCCTTCATTATTTAATTTCTCTTTTTTAAAGCGCTGATTTCGCGCCTTTATCCTTTGTTAACACTGATTTTATTCCTAATTATTAAAATTGCAGCTTTCCTGTAAACACCGATACCGGTAGTTTAAATTGATTATATCACAATATATCCGGTGTTGCCATATTGTTTGTCGAAAATTTTCATTATTTGTCGAATAATGGATAAATGGGACGCAAAAGAGCAGACTGATTTTTTAAAAATCGTCTGCTCTTTGTTGATGTAAATAGAATTTTACTTCCTTACACTTTGTCCATTGTCGCTGCTGGGGTCATACCGTTCCCCTATGATTTCAATGCCGTCTAATAATTTATTTATTTCCTTTAATTCATCGTCAGTAAGTATAACCTCAGCCGCTTTAACATTTTCTTCAAGCCTATTCATTTTTGTAATCCCGGGGATTGGAACAATAAAAGGCTTTTGGGCAAGCAGACATGCAAGCGTAAGCTGAGCCGCAGTCACTCCTTTTTTGGCAGAAAGATCGAGCAAGTAATTCTTTAACGCCATATTAGCGGGGAGATTTTTTTATCAAATCTTGTATTCTCTGCGCCTTGCAGAAATATGCCTTCAGTTTCTGCTGCATCATAATATTCTTTCGTCGGCTAGGAACTTGTTGCGGTAAATAAAATCGTCTTTTATTTTTTTGCCAGCAGATAGCTCTCATCAATTCTCCTGCATATTTCTTCCGTATTGACCGTATTATCGAGGCAGATCGTGAGCCAATGCTTTTTGTTCATATGATAGCCGGGGAATAACCGTACATGATCCACCATACTTTCTATCTCCTCCGGGTTGACTCTCAGATCGATGATTTCGGCGGTCTCATCCGAAGTTAGACCAAGCTTTCTGCGTGATACGGTAAGAAAAGCGGTGTACCATTTTCGGTTGTCCTTTCTTCGGACTACCGCATTATTTGGAAATTTATTCCAAAGAAATTCAGGTGTATCGCCGTATCTATCTCTCACATATGCGATAACGGCTTTTGTCTGTTCGCTTTTGAATACATCCGGTTCAAAGCACTGTTCCGAAATTTCTTTCAACACCGCCTCGAAATCACTTTTGATCCGACCGACAAAAGCACCCGCCGCACCATTGACACGATGGAGCACATATTCGTCGCCATTGCTGTCGGCAACGCGCGTATGAATCGTCTCTTTTTCGTTTATTGTCACTGTCAAAATCATCTGTCCGTCAGCTAAATCAGTATGATAAATATAACAAGTGTCGGTCTTTTCAAAGCCGAACGCCGGGAGCTTGTCTCTATTCAGTTTCCGATTCTTCAATTTTTCTTCGGTCAAATACCGTCACTCCTCTCTTGCGCATATTTGACTTTGCCTTCCTGGCAATTTACAGTGTTTTTTCAAGGAAATAATCGTCCATGTAAAAGCCGTTTCCTATATCTTTGATTTCCGTTTGAAGAAAGAAAATGCCAAAATGATTATATATAGATATTACCGTGTCGTTGTGCCGACTGACCCTCGCGAGTTTCATTTTTCTGGCGCCGGAGTCGAAATAGTTTTTCTATTATAGCATGTAAATATGACTTATTCTACCGGTTTCAGATTTTCATTATGTTAGATGTGCCATTTGTAACGCTAAAACTATGTGTCACCAGGGCAAGACCGATTATTCTCAAATGGGTAAACCGGTTTTGAAATTCTGAAACTGTGTTACAACTTTTTTGCAATAAAAATTACTATACCGCTTGTCAAAGCAGCTCATTTCACTTGCTTGACAAGATAAATCAAAACAGTTTATACTATTTTTTAAATATATTTTCTGCAGGTATATGTTAGATCGCTTGAAAGCCTTAAAAACGGGGGTCTTATTATGTTTATGCATATCTTTGACGAGCCGCACAAACCAGTATTTCAACACGGATGTTTTCCAAAAATCAGCAGAGTTAGTAATTCTCACGGCAATCCATATTGGTATTACACTTTACATTCCCATAATGATCAAATTGAGCTT
>CALWWO010000170.1 GCA_944385265.1 uncultured Oscillospiraceae bacterium | reverse complement strand
GCTGTCCATTATACGATACCCAAGTCTTACCCACGCAAAAACGGGACATGTATTTCACATGTCCCGTTTTTTAATATGGCTTGATTACTCTTTATCCTCGTCCTCGCTGTCTTCATCCTCGTAGCCGTCGAACTCGAACTCAAGAAGCTCGCCGCAGTTCGGACATTCGATCTCGCCGTCTGCCAGCGCGTCTTCATCGACCACAAATTCCGTGTCGCAGGCGGGGCACTGTACAGACACCTCAAAATCCCCATCCTCGTCGCCGTGGTGATGCCCGCAGCAGTCGCACTCGTCGTCGTACTCGTCATATTCGTCGTAATCGTCGCCGAAGATGATATCTTCAACGTCTTCAAGATCCTCAGAAACGGCGTCAAGTCCCTCTGCCACTTCAGTTATATCCTCATCAAGAGCAGTAACTTCCTCGGCTATCTCTCCAATAAAATCGATAATGGCGGCAAAAAGCTTTCCTTCCTTGCTGTCCTTATCAAGCTCAAGTCCTTCTGCAAGCCCTTTGATATACGCGGCTTTTTCTGTTATTGTCATTCTTTTTCCTCCTTCTCAAGCTGACTTCAATATTATACTTTTCCAAATCGAGCGATATTATTTGGATCTCTCCAAATATTCGCCGACTCTCGTATCTATTCTTATCTTATCGCCCGGGTTAATAAATAGCGGCACCTTGACTTCCGCTCCTGTTTCAACGATAGCGGGCTTTGTGACGTTTGTAGCCGTATCGCCCTTGAAACCGGGATCCGTCTGCGTCACTTCAAGATCAACAAACGTGGGCGGCTCTACATTGAACACCTTTCCCTTATAGGAATAGATCGTGCACGGCATGTTTTCCTTTACAAACTTGAAATTGTCACCGAGTACGCTCTCGTCCACAGGCTCAAGCTCATACGTCTCCATATTCATAAAATAGTAGAGATTGCCGTCGTTATAGCTGTATTCCATTTCACGGCGCTCTACGTACGCATTTTCAAATTTATCCGTTGGGTTGAACGACGTCTCTGTCACGGCGCCTGTCATAACATTCTTCATTTTAGTGCGGACGAACGCGGCTCCCTTTCCCGGCTTTACATGCTGAAATTCCACTACCTGCATGACCTTACCGTCAAGTTCAAATGTTACGCCGTTTCTAAAATCGCCTGCTGTTATCATACTTTTATCCTCCTGTTATATGTAAGAAAGCCTTAGCTCTCCAAGTTTCCGCACATATTTTACCCTATATACAGCCTATTTGCAAGGGGAATATCCAACTTTTCCTATATTATCAAAAGTTCTTTAGGCGTTTTCATAAGATTTATGCACCCGTTTTCTGTAATATAAACACAGTCTTCTATCCTGACGCCAAATCTCCCCGGCAGGTATATACCCGGCTCCGCCGACACGACAGCCCCCGCTGGAAGTATACCCTCACTGCTCGGCGCAGCGTTTGGCGCTTCGTGGACATCAAGTCCAAGCCCGTGCCCGTAGGAGTGACCGAAAAACTCTCCGTACCCTGCTTTTTCTATCACATTGCGCGCTAATGCGTCAAGCGCTTTCCCCGTCATGCCTGCTTTTGTGCCGGCAATCGCCGTCTGCTGCGCTTCAAGCACCGTATAATACACCTTTTCCATTTCCTTTGTCGGTTTCCCAACGCACACCGTCCTTGTCATATCGGAGCAGTATCCGTTATATTTCACGCCGAAATCCATCGTGAGAAATCCGCTTACAAGCGCTCCTGTCGGCACTCCGTGCGGCATGCTGGAGCGCTCGCCCGATACGACTATCGGTTTGAACGAATATCCGTCGGCGCCGTGTTTTGCGAATCTATATAAAAACTCCGCCTCTATATCCTTTTCTGTCTTATCCGGACCTATTATGCCCAAAACGTCGTCAAAAGCCGCCTCCGCTATTCTCTGAGCCTTGATCATAACATCGAGCTCCTCTTTAGTCTTGACCATCCGAAGCTCGTCAAGGATAGCCTGAGCGGGCACTAGCTCCGCTTTTATTTTCTCGTTGTAATCGCAGAATTCGGAATACGACACCGCCCTCTCCTCAAAGCCAAGCTGCTTTATGCTGTGCTTTGCGACGAAGCCGTTTATATAATCCACATAGTTTTTTCCGGCTTTTACAAGCAGCACCTCAGCCGCGTCGCCTATCGCAATGCCTGCCGCCTCGATATACCTGCTGTCCGTTATGAAATAACTCTGCGACGGTGTTATTACAGCTATTCCGGCTGATGAGGTGAATCCCGTCGCATAAAGTCTGTTTGTGGCGCTTGTCAGCATAAGCGCGTCAAGGCTTTTTTCTTTTAATGTGTTTTGCAGTTTTACTATATTATTCATTTTCTGCCTCCTGTTTATGTTATATCGTTTCGCTGCTGCTCATATTATTTTACAGACTGCCCTTTGAGCGCTACTCTCGCGGGCGCTCATATCTGTGATTTTGACTTTTGCCGGCTATAAAAGCTGTTTATGAAATGGAGAGATCATTATGAAACTGTTTGTAGTCGCGCCGCCGGATATATCCTCTGCATACACTCCTGTTTACATGGAATACAAGATAGGAAACGGCTTTCATCTGTACCGAACGGAACGGTCGCTCATGCTGAGCGGCGGCATAATGGGCGTCGATTGCACAAGCTGCGCCGTCGACGGGCAAATATCCGTGCTTATAAACGAGATATACAAGGAATGCGCCGTTCATAATTTCAGCGGAGTACTGCTTGAAATTGCGGAAAACGCCCCGCCCGTCCTATGCCGTCTAACGCAAAACCTGGATCAGTATCTCGCGTCAAACGGGCTTTTGCTCTTTGTCAGGGAAAACGTCGCCTCATACACGCGGCATGCCAAAATACTCGTCGGCACGGCGCTTTCCGGCGGTACGTTTTCAAGACACCTTCAGGAGCATATATCGGCTTTTGGCGCTGACAGGATCGCGCTCGACATCGAGCGCTTGCGCATGGACTTCACGCTTCCCGCGCGCAGCGGCACGGGAGTTTCACTGTCCAAGCAGGAGTTTAATAACCTTTACCGCAAATACAGAAGAGCTTCTTTTTTCTCAAAGGAGCTGTGTACATACTATTTCAACTACAGGCAGGGAAACAGCGCGCATTTCGTCTTATACGACAACTCGCGCAGCATAAAATCGAAACTGGGCGTCGCTTCAAAATTCGGGATAAGCTCCGCTCTCTTCTATTATCCGGAGGTGAGCGATATCCTAAACGATATCCTGTGAAGCTTCTCCACGCTCTATATTTTTAACGTTTTTTTCCACCTTGCTTCTTGGGCTCATTACCTCTCTCCCGCAGCCGGTGCATCTCATCTTAAAATCGGCGCCTATGCGCAGAACAATCCATTTGTTCGAGCCGCACGGGTGCTTTTTTTTCATCGTGAGCACATCGTTTACGCGAATATCCACATTCTATTCTCCTTTTATGAGTTCCCAATATTTTTTAGCTGCCTGCTCAGTCTTATTCTCGCCATATTCGTAATATTTTACGTTTTTGATGGCGTCAGGCAGATACTGCTGCTTGACGTAATGATTTTTATAGCTGTGCGGGTATAAATAATTCTGCCCCGTTTCCAGTCCCGTAGTCTCCGCATGGACGTTTTGCAGCTGCCGCGGTATTTCCCCGCTTTTGCCGTTTTTTATATCGGACATCGCACGGCTTATCGCCTCGTTTGCGGAATTTGACTTCGGCGCCGTTGCAAGCAGGATCGCCGCCTCGGCAAGCGGTATCCGCGCCTCCGGAAGACCGAGCTGCAGCGCGCAATCGACGCACGCCTTTACGATGGCTACTGCCTGCGGATATGCAAGCCCGATATCCTCCGCCGCCGTTACCATCATTCTGCGGCACGGCGATATCAGATCGCCCGCCTCCAAAAGCCTGCCGAGATAGTGGACGGCTGCGTCCGGATCAGATCCTCTTATCGATTTCTGAAGAGCCGATATTATATCGTAGTGGCTGTCGCCGTCTTTATCATAGCGCATGGCGCTTTTGCCGGTAAGCTGGACTGCGTCTTCCATAGTGATCGTCACGGTATTATCATCGTCAGGGCGGGACGCCGAGAAAAGAAGCTCCGCCGAGTTTATCGCCTTTCTTACATCGCCGCCGCATGCGGCGCTTATATGCTCTATTACCCCGTCTTCAAGCGCAAGCTTTACATTTGTGCGCTCTTTCAATATCGCAAACGCCCTTTCAACAGCCGGGCGCACATCCTCGGCGCGCAGCTCTTTGAATTCGAACACCGTACTGCGGCTCAAAAGCGCGTTGTACACATAAAAAAACGGATTCTCGGTAGTCGACGCTATAAGCGTTATTTTACCGTTTTCCATAAACTCGAGGAGCGACTGCTGCTGACGCTTATTGAAATACTGTATTTCGTCAAGATACAGAAGCACCCCGTTCGGCGCCATCATCGTATCAAGCTCCGCGATGATATCCTTGATATCCGACAGCCCCGCAGTCGTCGCATTGAGCTTATACATCGTCCTGTTCGACGAATCCGCAATTATCCGCGCGACAGTTGTCTTACCGCATCCGCTCGGACCGTAAAATATCATATTTGGAATATTCCCGCTCTCTATTATACGCTTTAAAAGTCCGTTTTCACCAAGAATGTGCTTTTGCCCCATTACCTCGTCAAGTGTTTTGGGGCGGATCTCATCCGCCAAAGGACGATACATACTTTCACCGCCTTTCTTTTAAAATTATAGCACTTTTATACTTTTTTTCAATAATATTTAAACTTGTCGATTCCTGTGCTATACTGTATAAAAAACATGTGAGGTAACGCATATGTGTCCTGAAAAAAATGTACCCGAGATCGTGCGGCGGCTTGAAGACGCTTACCCTATCGCTCAATGCACCCTGGATTACGAAAACGGTTATCAGCTTCTTATTTCCGTAAGGCTTGCGGCGCAATGCACGGATGAGCGCGTAAATAAAGTCACGCCAGCCCTGTTTGAGGCTTTCCCATCTGTCAAGGCGTTTGCCGAAGCCGAGCCCGCCGATATTGAAACATACATACGCTCCTGCGGATTTTTCCGCGCAAAAGCCCGCGATATCGTGGGAGCAGCAAAAATGATCGTAGAAAAATACGGCGGTCATGTGCCCGATACGATGGAAGAGCTTTTGAAACTGCCCGGAGTGGGGAGGAAAACGGCAAACCTGATACTGGGCGACCTGTACAATAAGCCCGGCGCCGTCGTCGTGGACACGCACTGTATCCGTCTGTCCAACCGCATTGGGCTTGTCGATACAAAGGACCCCGTAAAAATCGAGCTGCGCCTGCGCGAGCTTCTACCGCCTGAAAAATCATCTGATTTCTGTCACCGGCTTGTTCACCACGGTCGCGCCGTATGTACGGCGAGAAAGCCGCAATGCTCAGAGTGCTGTATCCGCGAATTGTGCGACACGGGAAAAAGCATGTCGGACGGGAAATAATCGGTCTTTAGGGACATGCGGTCAAAATATTTTTGCGGTGCTCTTGGCGGATGAAAGAAAAGAAACATAAAACCGGAAGGATTTTTCCTTCCGGTTTTACGTTTTTTCAAGCGGCTTTTGATATGGTTTGCGCGACTTGCTCTACCGCCGGCATGTCAATTCTGCTCAGGCAGTTAAAGCGCGTGTCGGTAAACCT
Source organism: uncultured Oscillospiraceae bacterium (assembly GCA_944385265.1). The sequence continues at coordinate 512 of CALWWO010000170.1, read as the reverse complement.
CATCTCAAACGCTATACGTTATATTTTTTCTTGCGCCTATAAAAGATACAAATCAGACCGCCGCAGGCTATCGCCCCTGTTACAATCCAGAGGAGAATGTTATTGCTATCCCCCGTACCGGGCGAGCCGCCGCTTTCCTGCTCTTTGAGCTTTGCGTCCTCAAGCGCTTCCTGTGCGGATACGAGTTTGTCCTTATGCTCATCTGCGACCATCTCTTTTTCATGGTCGGTCAGCGCGTCATACGCCTGCTGCGCCGCCTTTATAGCCTCCTCATCGGCGGTCTTGACGTCGTCCGCCACCGGAAGCTTTGCGATAAGTTCTGCTGCCGTTTCGACGTTCGCTATAGCGGCAAGCGAATCTTTAATGCGGTCAAGGGTCTCCGTGATATGTGCGAGCTCTTCCTCGGTATAATTATCGCCGAATTCGGATATAGCCGTTTCGAGCTCTTTTTCAGCATTTTCAAGCGCTTCTTTGTCGGTCAGCGCGACATTGTCAGAGGTAATATCTTCTAC
>CALWWO010000169.1 GCA_944385265.1 uncultured Oscillospiraceae bacterium | reverse complement strand
GAAAAAATTGAGAATGACATTAATGTGGCAAAGGCTCGGCATAATGAGTTTTTGAAGGAATTGGGATTGAATTTATTACCATAAGAAGAAAGAATCAGTTGTGATGTTTTGCAACTGATTCTTTCTTTTTTATACATAGATTATTTCAGCATTAACTATTTCGGTAGCTCTTTCTCGAATATTATTGAGTTGTGAACACCAAAGCATTGGATTTCTTTCCTTAAGTTCTTCTGTTATGCCTTCGCTGTTTGCAAGTTGCTTTACGATTTGAAGAAGCATATTTTTAGCCTGATTTCAATGTCGACAAGATAGTCGTTTAGTTTCCCGATTGTCAACAGGTTCATATAAATAATTTTATGGTGCTGCTTTAAATATCTTGCGTGTCGCTGTCCCCATACTCCGATCGGTTGATCTTGTTGTTCGGGCAAAATGAGATTTGGCAGCAGATAATCTCCAACTTGCGTATAAGTACCACCCATTTGTTCAAATAATGATTTTTCCATAATGATTTCCTCCTGTGTTTTAGTGTGCTTTTATTTTACAGAAAGATGGGTAATGAAACCAATGTGCCGATTATAAAAAAATACCGAGAAAAACCGGTTACAGTTTTTCTCGGTATTTATCTTTGAGTTTGCCTTTGCTTAGTCCGATAAATGTGTGAAATAAACGATTTTCAAATTACTTCTTTATTGGGCGTTAGCATTTAAAAGCGCCTTCTTTTACTATGTAAAAATCACGAGTCCTCCTCGTATTGCTCATTTGCAATTATCTGCTTTAGCTTTTCTCTCGCCCTCGTGACGAGCTTTGCCGCCTTTGCCTCGCTGCAGTGCATTATCTGCGCGATTTCTTTATTTGTATATCCCTCTCCAAAGCGCAGTATAAACGCCTTCCTGTACTCCTCGGACAATTGGTCGAGCAGTCTCGAAAAATCGGTATATTCGTGCGGGCCGACATATGGCTCGGCCGCGCCGGAGAAATCCGTGACAAGCGCGTCAAGCGAGATAACGTCCATCTTCGCGCGCTTCCGGTACATATCTATCGCGACGTTTTTAGTAATAAGCGACACATAGTTTTTTGACTGTGTGCTTTCCGCATCGTCTATTGAGTCAAGGTTTTCCGATATGCGATACAGCGCAAGGCTGACCGCGTCCTCTGCGATATGGTAATCGCGCAGAACGTCAAAAGCTATATGGTGCATTAGATCTTTGTAGCGGTGGTAAATCAGGCTCAGCTTGTCGTCGTTCGATAGCCTGCGAGACTCGTTTGCCATGTGCCACACCCCCATGCTTAGCGTTATAGTTGGTTATGCGATATAAATACATCGATTTGACCGCATTTTAGGGTATACGCAGCGCGGGATTTAAACAGAATGCCTATTCTGATTGTAATTATATACAAATAATAGAATAATTTCAATAGAATTATTAAAATTTTTTTAATTTTTTGGTTTAAAGATTGTTCACAACTGTTTATTGTTTTTTTTCGTCTGTTAGGTTATACTTTTGTATAATATGATGTACTGGTGGCGAATGAACAATGATTTTTAAGGATAAATATTTGCAGGATTACAAGGTAAAAAAGGTCAAGGGTGCTGACGGCAAAACAGTGGATGAAGTTTATTACGCGGGGCCGCTTTATGATTATCCGTATGACGATAAGGCGAAACTGCGCTGGCAGCAGATGTATTTCCGCCTGAATCTCATGCTTGTCGCGTGCTGGATAGCCGCGCTTGCGATAAACGTCGCGGAGACGAGCTATGCGTTTATAGTCATACCGCTTGCCTGCTGTGTTTTGCCGCTTTATTATTTCACACTGTCCGTGATGCGGTTTGTTTTCAATAAGCCGCCGCTTAAACGTGAGCAGCATGATAAGATAGAAAAACGCTCCAAAAAGGCTCTTATCGCAGTCGCGGTGTGTTATGCCGTCGCATTTATCGCGCTTATCGTGTATTACGCGACTGAGATGGAGAGTTTCACTGGCATGAGCTTTGCGTTTTTCCTGCTGATCGCCGTACCTCTCATAATATCAGGGCTCGGTATTTACAGGATCTCCGCTCTTAAAAGCTTTGAAATTGATCCTAAAAAGAGCGCCGGTACTTCTGACGGGCATGACGAAGCTGACGACAGCGGCGTAATGGACGATGACGCCGGAAAATCGGCAGAATGACCCTGCGTGTTTAAAAGGCAGGTGTGTTAATATGGAGGAGCGTTCAAAAGGCGGCCTGTCAGAGATGAACGATACGGAAGTCCTGGCGGTCATACTCTCCTATTCCAAGGAGAGAGGCGGCGCATATACTGCCGCAAAAAAGCTGGTCAGCTATTTTGGCGGGTTTAGCGCAGTCCTCGACGCAATGCCTGCGGAGCTCATGCGCGTAGGCGAACTGTCTGAGAGTGACGTTGTCCTTCTTAAGATGCTACCGCAGCTTTTCCGTGAATATATGATAGAAAAGCTCCCGGGACGGCCGGAGATCAGAAGTCCGGAGACAGCGGGCGCATATCTGCTTCCGTTCTTTCTCGGAGAGACAATGGAAACGTGCTATGCGCTTTTGCTGGATGAAAACGAAAGGGTCATCGAGTGCAGGAAAATGGCAACTGGTGATATTAATGTGTCGCATCTCAACATCAGAAGCTTTGTTTTTGCTGCTATGGATACAAAGGCAAAGTTTGTAGTTGCTGCTCATAATCACCCGGCCGGTTTTGCTATCCCGTCTGACGAAGACCGTGCGGCGACGAAGTCACTGTATAATGCGCTTGCGAGTATTGGCGTGGAGCTTGCAGATCATATAATAGTCGCGGATAATGATTTTGTATCACTTGCAGAGGACGGTTTTTTCGATAAGCTGAAACGCGGCGCGGCAAAGGGATGAAAAGAGAAGGAGGAGCTCCTATAGTACACGACGGGCATCGCAGCAGATTAAGGCGCAAATTTCTTGAACACGGTTTTGATGCGCTCGACAGCCATAATATACTCGAGCTGCTCCTGTTCTATTCAATACCGCGAGGCGATACAAATGTCACCGCGCATCTGCTGATGAACAGATTTAAAAACATCGCCGGCGTATGTGAAGCGCCCGAGAGCGAGCTTATGGAAGTGCCGGGAGTCGGTGCGGTTTCGGCACGCCTTATAAAACTGATACCGGAACTTGCTGCGCGGTACAGCACCTCATCCCGCTCAGATCCACCTTACATAATTTCGAGCGCCGTTGACGCTCGAGACCAGCTATTGCCGCGCTTTGAAGGCGAAAGCGGCGTTACATATTTGCTGTGTCTTGACGGGAAAGGCAAAATGATCGGATGCAGAAAGCTGGAGAGACGTGCCGCTGATCCGCTTGAGATCGATGTGCGCCTTATAGTCGAAACAGCGCTGCGTGACAATGCTACCGCTGTTATATTGGCGCATGATCATCCGCCTGGCAGCGTGGCGATGACTGAAACGGACATCACGGCGACAGATAAAATTAAGGCTGCGCTGGAGCTCGTCGGGGTCAGGCTGTACGACCATTTGATATACGACAGGGGAGGATTCATCTCAATAATGTCAGAAGAGTTTTTCAAATATAACGCCGGTCAGCAATGAGATATAGATATAAACGGACGTCTTTCATAAGACGTCCGTTTTGTATATGTTTAAAACAGCCCGTAAACGTCAGTAACCTTGCTGAGCGGGCAAATCATGTCATTAGCGAAACCCATTTAAACGGAAAACCACGGCTTCTCAGCGACATTTCATGTTGCCGCACCGCGCCTACGGATCTTTAGCGCTCCATCCGCAGCCGGATAAGGCGAATGCCGCACGGCTTTTAAGTCTTTTGATGCTGACGCTTATTTTGCCGGCGTGTCATTTTTGCGCAATTATTGTTGTGTGGCCTAATAATGCAAAAATTTTATAAAAAATTGAGATTACTGCTTGACACATAACAGAAAAAGGTGTATATTTTATTTAGTTAGTTTAAACTAACCGGATAAAAACAGACTACATAAAGAAAAACGTGCTTTAAAGCGCGGCGTCAATGGAAAGGGTGGATATATCATGATGA
>CALWWO010000168.1 GCA_944385265.1 uncultured Oscillospiraceae bacterium | reverse complement strand
TATAATATATTATGGATGCATTAATATGCTAACTCCAAATTCTACTAAGAGGAGACAAAAGCTATGACTAATTATTTTGATCTTTCCGGTCAGGTCGCCGTAGTAACCGGCGCTTCCACCGGTCTCGGACTTCAAATGGCAAGGGCATTTGCCAATCAGGGCGCAAACCTTGTGCTTCTTGCAAGAAGGCAGAACCTTCTTGACGAAAATGCAGCTGCTATCGAAAAGGAATACGGCGTTTCCGTATTGCCGTATGCATGCGATATCACCGACACCGAAAGCGTGAAAGCGGCCGTTGCGGCCACGATGGAAAAATTCGGACGCGTTGACATCCTTGTCAACAATGCAGGTACCGGCGCCGTCGCCCCCGCTGTTGACATCACGGACAAGCAGTTTAATGACGAAATACAGGTCGATCTGTTCGGTACTTTTATCTGCGCCCGTGAATTCGCAAAAGAGATGCTGAAAGTCCATTATGGACGTATCATCAACATCTCCTCCATGTACGGACTCGTCGGAAACATGGCTGCCACCTGCGCACCGTACCATGCCGCGAAAGGCGGCGTCGTCAATTTGACGCGCGCACTCGCCGCTGAGTGGGGAAAAGACGGCATCACGGTCAACGCGATCTGCCCGGGTTATTTCTGGACTCCGCTGACTCAGGATACTCTTGAAACAGATTGGTTTGCGGCTTACGCCAAGGGCGCTATCCCCCTTGGGCGGTACGGCAAAGAGGGCGAGCTTGATACTTGCGCGCTGTTTTTAGCATCACCTGCGTCATCTTATGTGAATGGGCAAAATATCGCTGTTGACGGCGGCTATACCGCTATCTAACCGCTGCTTTGCATATCAAGGTAAACACGCGGGTACAATGGAACAAAAACTTTTTCGATCCTGCGTTTTTACTGAAATATAAACGGCTTTAGCAAACAATCTTTAAAACAGGCGTTACCGCATGGTAACGCCTGTTTTTTACATTCTTTTTTTAGCAGGCTATCCGAGTGATCGCGCCTATCGCTCGATATTGAGATTGGCTGCGTTTTTCAGCTCCGTTCCTACGTAATACCATGCGAGGATCTCATTGTACTGCTTCCCCTCTTTGGCAAGTATGTTCGCCCCATATTGGCTCATGCCGACCCCGTGACCGTACCCTGTCACTGTAAACGTCGCGTCTATACTGTTTAGATCGAGCGTGAAATACGCAGACCGCAGTCCGAACATGCTGCGTATATCGGTACCGGATATATTTACGCCTCCGATAGTGATATAGTCCACTCTTCCGCTGTCGGTATTTACAGTCTCGCCTACCCATGCGGATATATCATCTCCAAAATACGCGTCCGGATAATTTGCCTTTACCGTATCTACAAAATCCTTATGCGTGACGGTAACTACCGTTTTAAAATTAGGCACCTCCTCCGGAGTTTCGGGACTGTCTACACTTACAAGATAAGGAAGCTGAGTGTTCCAAACCTTTTCAGCGTTTTCCGTCTTTCCCGCTGACGAAGAGTGGAATACAGCTAAAACTATGCCGTCATCGTATGAAAGATATTCGCCGTCCGTCGATATTACAGCGTTTTGTATTTTGGCAATATATTCGTCGTAATTATCCCCCCACTGCTCTTTCAACGAATCCTGTTCAACATAAGCCTTGCAGCATTCGTAATTTGTGCACACATCTGCGTCACTATGTACTGTGGACGGTCGCACAAGCATATTGTACAGCGTGTACGTCCTTGCAGCTACCGCCTGCGCCTTCAGAGCCTCAAGCTCAAACGAAACAGGCATCTCGGCAGCGACGACGGAGATCAAATAATCTCTCATTGACATATCGTATACCCTACCGTCGCTCTTAAGCACCTTTATCATTGTGTTGACGTCTGTTTCTGACGCTGCCTGCTCTTCGCCGGTTGTCTCGGTGCTCTCAGCGCTCTGCGTATCCTCTGCATTCGTATCTGATACCGAGCTTGTATCCGTCGACGGCGGCTCTGTTTTTTCCACAGGATGTCCGATCGACATCAAAACAGGATATAAAAAGGCAAAAAGCGCTAGAATAACAGACGTTACGATTATTGTTTTCATTTGAGTTCCTCTTTCTTTTAATTGACGGGTCAATTCTGTTGATGTAAAATAGTAATTACGTTAACATTATATTTTCATAGGAAGTTGCATATGCGTAAATTATCTTTTTTACCTCCTGCTCTAGCTCTTGCATGCGGCATAATCGGCTTTTTCCTCCGGAGCGAGCAGTTAAATACTATTTTTGACAGCAGCACCGGTTTGGCTCAAACGCTTGCCCCCGTTTCAGTCAAGCTCTATATACTTACAGGCTGTATCACGTTATGTTCGCTTATACTTGCGCTTGTCATTCCTGCAAAATACACTCCTAAATATGAGTATCATTCCGCTTTTCACATGTCATCATTTATAGCTTTTGCCGTATCGTCATTACTTGGAATGGCGCTGTCGGCTGCGGCGGTATTTCATTTTGTACAACTTTTGCCGGAGTTTGCAAATATGTCCTCCGGCGGGATCCTTGTGCTCGTTTTGTCCTTTTTGTCGGGAATTTCCGTCATAATCACGTCCGTAAGCGCTTACACCGGCAAACATATTGCCGGTATCAAAATTGCCAGTATAATCCCATGTACATTTTTCTGTCTCAGGCTTTTGGAGCTCTATACCGAAAATAGCGCAAATCCTGTTTTACTCGATTTTATTTTCCCATGCTTTGCGTGTATCACGGCGTCTTTAAGCTTTTTTTATAACGCCGGATTTGCTTTCGGAAAATCCAAGATAAAATTTACAATTTTTTTCGAGCTTCTGGCAATATACTTTTGCACGCTTTCACTTGCCGATCCGCTACAAGAATCGGAAAAGATCTTTTTTATACTGTTTCTGCTTATCCAGATTATCAATTCGACCTGCTTTTTCAGAAATTTATCGGCTAAATCTGCCGATAAAATATAAAACTGTTCGCTTGGAGGTCGCCCGATTTTGTCTCAACAGCGAGCTGCGAAAGGATCTTTGATATGAGTGTTTTACTGTTCTCTGCCAACGCCGTTCTGCCGATAATCTTCCTCACTTTTCTGGGGTATATTTTACGGCAGAGGAATTTCCTCACCCCCTCTTTCCTCGCGTGCGGAAACAAGCTTGTCTTCTATGTCTGTCTTCCGGCAATGATGTTTTATAACATCTACAACATTTCCGGTCTTGATGCGATCAACTGGCGGCTCGTCATTTTTGCTGTTTTGGCAACATCTGTGATAGTCATACTGGCTATTATAGTCTCTACAATGTTTATAAAAGAGCGCTCCTGCCGAGGGGTGCTCATACAGTGTATATACAGGTCGAATTTCGGAATAATAGGGCTTCCTCTCGCGTTATCGCTCGGCGGAGATCAGGGAGCCGCTGTCGCCGCCGTTATATCGGCGTTTATAGTGCCGATGTTCAACGCGCTCGCTATTATAATTTTGTCTGCATATGCAGATCATGGGGCAAAAAAGCATACCGCAAAGGATACTTTTATAAGCATCTTTAAAAACTACCAGGTTATAACGGCATGCGTCGCGCTGATCGTACTGGCGATACGCTCATATATACCGCGCGATGCAAGCGGTGAGCTTGTATTCTCGATAAAAAACGATCTGTCGTTTATATACAAGACTATTGAGGATATAAACAAGGCGACGCCGTTTATGTCGCTTATCGTGCTTGGCGGTATGCTTGATTTTTCGGCTCTCAGCAGCAGGCTGCGCTACATCATATTCGGCACTGTAGGACGTGTTTTCTTAGCGCCGCTGATCGGGCTTACCGGTGCGTACATAGTATCCGCCTCAGGCTTCCTAAACTGCGGTCCTGCCGAATATGCCGCTCTTATCGCGCTTTTCGGCTCCCCTGTCGCCTTCTCAAGCGCCATCATGGCAGAGGAAATGGGCGGCGACGGCGATCTTGCGCGCCAGCTTGTTTTGTGGACCAGCGTAGCCTCCGCTTTCAGTCTGTTTATAATCATCTCGCTGTGCAGATCGCTTGCGCTGCTGTAGAGGCGTATATCCTGCACTGCATTTTTAATACACGCAAAAAAGCTCAGGTTTTGACCTGAGCTTTTTACTGTTGAAAGATGTTTTTCTATACGCTGGGCAAATCTTATATTTGTGCGAATTTCACCGTCTCGTCGCAAAATCGCGTTAAGGTGTTACTCTGATGCGCATCACAGCCTCCCCAGCGAATAATCCTTTATGAATTCCATGAATCTCGACTCGGGTATCCTGCCCATTTTGCTGTCGTAATCTATGATAAATGCCTGCGGCACCGCCCTTGTATACGGCGTCCATATATTACTGTACTTCTCGTCGTTTGGATCGCCGTATTTGAAGAAGTTCGCCCAGCGGTCAGCCAGCTCATTGGAAAGGTCGAAATCTCTCCCCGTATAGGGACGGAAGGTCCGCATAAGCGTTTGGAACACGTAGTGATGTTCCGACGAATGTCTTGCAACATCGTTTCCAGGCGCCACAAGCTTGAACAGATAGGCATAGCTGGGGCGGCGTTTTAAATCGAGCTGCAGCTCGCACCACGCCACGGCGTTTGCCTTCATCGTATCGCCTTCTTCGTTCTTTATAAAGGCTTCCAGCTCCTCCGGCGGCGCACTGCGTAAAACTTCCATGTAACGTCCGGCATATTCGCCGAAATCCTCCGCCGCAGCCTTCTCCAGCTCCTCCATCGGCGGCACCTTGGCGTTTGCGTTGTAAAACTCACTATCGGTACATCCGACCATATACTGCACATCGTTGTGAAGCCCGGCGCGGAACATATCGGAGCGCTCCGCCGTCAGCACGTATCCGTCGATTTTCGGTCCCATATATCGTATCGCCTTAGGTCCTACCCTTGAGCCCATCGTCTCTAAATATATCGACATCAGCTTATCGGCTGGAATTTCGCGCGCTTCAGCCATATTTTTTACGTTCCATGCTTTTTTGAGCAACTCGCAGACCTCATACCCCTCTTCAAGAGACGCTGCAAGACGATTGCTGCCTGTAGACAAGCCGCCGCCGGACTGCATTATTGCCCTATTGAACAATCCTTTACCGATTTGTGATGCACCTAAAGTCTGTACGCTCCTTCCTCCTCCGGATTGACCAAATATGGACACCTGTTCCGGATCGCCGCCAAACGCCGCTATATTGCGCTTTACCCATTTTAGCGCGAACGCCTGATCAAGCGTACCGTAGCAGCCGGTACTGCCGTTAGGATCTTCGTCGCGCAGCTCTGGATCCGCAAAAAATCCGAATATATTCAAACGGTAATTCACGCTTACAAATACTATACCGCGCTTTGCAAAGCCGTCACCATCATACATATTTGCATAGCTGTATCCGCTTTGCATACCGCCGCCGTGAAAGTATACGGCTACAGGCAGTCTCTGCTCATCCGATATCGCGGGAGTCCATATATTCAAATACAGGCAGTCCTCGCTCATCGGCGTATCTATGCTGAAAAACTCATCCTTCAGCTCCGGAGCCTGAAGCTTTGGCGCCTGAGTGCAGCGGTTAGACCATCTGACCGCATCGAACACGCCTTCCCAGTTTTTAGCGGGCTGCGGCGCTTTCCACCGCAGCTCGCCTACGGGCGGCGCCGCATACGGTATCCCCTTGAACACAGAATTCATCTGATTTGCGGAAGGATATCCCCTCACCCAGCCGTTTTCCGTTTTTGCCATCGTTATCGTATATGCCATCTCTTTGCCTCCAATTCCGTTTTTTAGTTCTATTATATACTATACACAACTATTTTCCAACAGCAATTTTTCGTATCCGATCTGAACATAAAAATACCGCGCCTTTCTATCCGGAAGGATAGGGAGACGCGGTATTTTATCTTTTATCCGCCTTTAAAGCGCTGTAAACGCCGCTTTTAACGCCTTTATATATTCCGGGGTCGTCCCGCAGCAGCCGCCGACTACTTTTACGTTAAGGGAAGCATACGGCACCATCTGCGCGGCAAACTCGTCAGCCGATACGCTGTATTTGCCGTGCATATCAGGCTTCCCGGCATTCAACTTTATAATAGTGGGAATTGTGGCAATTTTTGAAAGTCTTTCCCCTACTTGGTACATTTCCTCGGGCGACATAGAGCAATTCATCCCCACTGCCGCCGCTTTGTATTTTTCGGCAGTCTCGACAAGCTTCTCTATCGTGCAGCCCATCATCGTATAGCCGTTTTTATCAAAGGTCATAGTGGCAAATACGGGAAGCGACGTGTTTTCCGCCGCTGCCTTCAGCGCCAGCTCCATCTCTTCTATCGCCGTCATCGTCTCGATTGCGATAAGATCGGCTCCGGCAGCGGCGCCAGCTATCATTTGTTCTTTAAATTGCTCATATGCGTGCTCTTCAGTGAGTTCTCCGTACGGCTCGATAAACTCACCTATGGGACCTACGTCCAGTGCGACTTTCGCTTTACCTTTCGCCGCTTTTTTTGCGATATTGACAGCCGCGGTCACAACGTCGGTCACGGAATAACCGCTACCCTTTAGATTATCGGCGCAAGCACCAAAGGTATTCGTGCATATTATATCGCTTCCGGCTTCTACATACATGCGATGTATTTGTTCAATAA
>CALWWO010000167.1 GCA_944385265.1 uncultured Oscillospiraceae bacterium | reverse complement strand
CGACGGGGATGCAGAACATCTCGTGCCGGAGCGTCTGTATGACGGCAGAGCCGTTTGCCTTATCCTCGATAAGCACCGCCCCGGCCTCCGGGTACAAAGCCCTCACCGTGCGGACCGCGGCACAGGTCTTCGGAAAATCGAGATGCCGGTTCAGGCAGTATCTCAGATAATATGAATTTCCCCGTTTCCCCCATACGGTTATCGCAACGAAGTCGTTTTTCTCGCCGTCCTTGAAGGCTGCGTCGAGCGAGATCACCTGCACGGCGAAATCACGCGTCTCTTTTGGGTCGTAATACTTCCACCATTCCCGCTTGACGATATTGCCGTCCTCCACCCTCGGATCGCACTGATAAAGCGCCGACCATGCTCTTGCCCCTCCGCCCGGGTCGCTTAAATACGATGTTTTGTATTCGCGTAACCACTTTGCATCCTTCCCCAGCTCCGGGCAGAGCGGCTCGCCTTTCTTTCTGCCCATCGGGTCGTTTTCCTCGGCCTCGACGGGCAGACGGATTCTCCGGACGTTTTTCTCCGTCCTGATGATCCTTGCGCGGAGGTCGTCTTCGTGCCACGGCGTCATGATAAGTATCACCTTTGCCTTGGCCGCAAGGCGCGATTTAAAGGATGACAGCCACTCCTCCCAAAGAGTCTCGCGCATCGTCTCGGAGTCGGCCTCGCGCCTGTTTTTTATAGGGTCGTCGAGCAGAATGAGGTTTGCGGGGTTTCCCGTGACGCCTCCCATGATGCCGCGGCTTATAAGCCTGCCCGCACCGCCGGCGAGCTCAAATTCGTTCGTCTTGCTCACATCGCCAAGTTCAATATCAAAGAGCTGTTTTCCGTATTTTTTTACTTTATCCCTGTTTCTCCTGCAGAAACGCCGGGCTGACTCGTCATTATAGCTCCCGATTATCACCTTGTGCGTCGGATGGCGGCCGATGTACCAGCTCGGAAACGTCTCCGTCACCGTCATCGACTTTCCGTGCTGCGGCGGCGTCTCGATGATGAGTATGTCGTATGCGTTCGGAGACTGCTCCTCCGTAAAGCGCTGGAGCTCTCCCGCGAGATACTCGCTCATACGCGTCCGAATCCACTCGCCGCCGTGTACCAGCGGCAAATACTCCGCAAAGCTTGTTCTGGCGAGCTCGCGCGCGGCAAGCTCGGCCATTACGGCCTCAAACTGTTCTCTCACGTCCCGCCGCGCCACTTTTTCGCCGCAAGCGCCTTGAGCTGACTGTCAGTGAGCGACGTAAGGTCGATCGTTTCAAACGGCTTATCATCGAGGTTTCCGATATCAAAACCGTTTCTCGGTTTTTCGCCTATCGTGTCCCTGACGTACCTGATCGCTTCCATGTCCCCGCCTGCCGCCTGCCGGACGACGTTCAAATTTATCTGCCCGGCGTAGTTCGGCTCTACGCCGAGAGATTCAAGCGTTTTTTTCTGCTCATCATCGTCCGTCTCAAGCGCGAGCATCGCCTTTAAAATCTCGCTCTGCGTTTTTTGAAGCGTCTTCCCCTTGGCGCGGGCCTTGCTTTTCCGCTTAGCCCCGCTATCCTCCGCGAACACAGCCTCCAGGAGCGATTCGTAAGTATCGTTCAAGCGTATCCCTCCTCCCTGCGATAAATGCAAAAAGACCCGGGTCACGTCCGCCCGGCGTCTTTTAAGCGCGCCGGCCGATCGCTCCGGTATCTTTTCTAATTTTTATAATATCGGCTGACTTTCAGGCCGTCAACAAAGTTGCACGTTTTTGTTTGCGGTAAATTTTAAACCGACACACTCCTGCGGCAAAACAGTCTTTTGCTGTCTGTGAGTTTTCCGGGTGCTCCTGCAACCATGTCCTAAATAAAATTCTTTCGTCCCGCTTTTACAGCCCGTTTTCATCTTTTCGTCAATCTTAAGAAAAATTTTATCTTTCGGGAGCAATTCTCTCATTGACGAAATATGTTTATTGTTGTAAAATTTACTTGTACGTTTAATCGATTTTGACGGCGCAGGACGCCGGTTTAATATATCGTATGGAGGGGATAATATGGCTCTGATTCCAGATGTAAAATGCAGCAGATGTGACCGCCGCTATTCCGGTCTACTGACCAGATGCCCCCATTGCGGCGCCAGACGGCATAAAAAAGGCAAACGTATCACGCCCGGTGACAATAAAACGCTTAAGCTTATTATCTCCGCACTGCTTTTCATACTTCTTGTGGTTGCAGTCATAGTCCTTGCTGTTTCCGACCGTGGCAGCGATACGCCGGATTCTTCCGGTTCGTCATCATCTCCGGTAAGCGATTCCTCCGTAACGGATGACACAAGTAATACGGGCAGCACAGACAATACGGGTGATACGCCGTCCGACAGCGGCTCGTCCGGTGAAAACTCTTCCGCCGGCACTTCGTCCTCCGACGATGGCGGCACGTCATCCGAAAGCGGCTCTTCGTCCGAAGCGCCCACCGGCATACAGTCCGTTACGATCACTTATTTAAATGATCCGCGCGATGACATAACCATGCAGATGGACGAGGTTCTTCAGCTTGGCTTCTCTACGACGCCGGCATCGGACGACATGACGGCCACATGGGCAAGCAGTGACGATAATGTTTTCACAGTCACGCAGAGCGGTGTATTGACGGCAGTCGGTGAGGGTGAAGCAGAGCTCACTGTTACGGTCGAGGGCGTCACGGCGCGGTGCATCATCCGCGTAAACTGACAATCCGTTCGACATCATTCCGCACGGAAATGGCGTTCCGGCTAGGCGAGTCTAAAATAAATAAACAAAAAGCCTGATCTTGCGATCAGGCTTTCAGTCTGTCGAAAAAGGATAGCGCCCTGCAAGAAAAGAACAATTTCTTGCATAGGAAAAAGCCCTCGGCAGAGTTTCGCCGCCCGCAGACGGCGAAATAAGGTTAAATTTCCAAAATTCCGGGGACATGCGCCTCGGAATTTTGTCTTCTCGGCCTGCAAACGTGTGAGCGTAGCGAGTTCGCTGCAGCAGGCTGCTTCCCATCGAGAAAATGCTTGCATTTTCGAGAAGCGTGTCGAACTTGTTCGACACGACGAAAGCCTGATCTTGCGATCAGGCTTTTTCATTTTCATTATAAACCAAGTGCTTGTTCGAGCTTTTCCGTGCACCTTGCGTATACGCTCCTTTATTTTTTCGGTATACGCTTTTCGCACGGGACGCCGACCTGGCATTTGCCGCAGGAATTTCGCGGCTCGAATCCGGCGCACAGCTTATCCACAAACGGGGCGCATATCTCGTTTCTCTTCCCGCTGTCGAGCGTTATAGCTCCCGCCGGGCATCTTTTAACACACGCGCCGCACATCGTGCAGTAGTCATAAAGGCCGCTGTATCCGCGTATATCCGGCTCAAGCTCCAGATCCGTTATCACGCTCCCGAACCGTCCGGCGACGCCGCGCCGCGTTATAAGCCCGCGGGTGAGTGAAAACGTACCGAGGCCCGCAATATACGCCGCGTGGCGCTCCGACCACGCCGACATATAGTGCCTGTCGCCTCTCCGTTCCACATAGCGGTAGCCGCGGAATCGCTCGTCCAGGACCGGCATGACCGCTCTGTAGCCGAGCTCCTCTATGTAACCGCACAGCGCGCCGCCCAAGGCCTTTATGAGCCTGCTGCCTTCAGTCGTCATTTGCATCCATTTAAACGACGGGGTATCGCGGCGGGCTCGGTTATCATCGCGCACCTCGCCGGACGCGGGCATGAAAAACGATATGACGCTTCGAGCGCCGGGAAGCCACTCGTCGGGAAGCAGTATATCCTCCCCCACCACCCCA
>CALWWO010000166.1 GCA_944385265.1 uncultured Oscillospiraceae bacterium | reverse complement strand
CATAAGATTCAACTCAACGGCGATACTTTTATATACCGCTTTTTACGCGATTTTGCAAAAATCAACTGTCAATCATACAAAAAACCGCCGATAAGGAATTATCCCTATCGTTATCGTTTTTATCCACGCCTATATTGAAACAGAGCCGTTTGAGAAAACGGCTCTGTTTCAATATATCAAATGCCTTTTAAATATTCCTCAGCGATTTTCAACCTCTGAAATAGCTTCACCGCCGTTTTCAGAAGAAGATATCAAAGTGAGGCTTTCCTCATCCATCCATCCGAGATCTCCCATGGTATTATAAGGATGTCTCGCCCCCTCAGAGTACCTCGTGACTGTCGTATTCCCGTTTTTTACGCTTCCCAAGGCTTTTTCCGCGTTTGCGCTCGCGTACAGGTCGCCGTTTATCAATACCCTGTCTCCTACTTTAAATTTAGCTCTTCCCGTCTGTACCGTACTCAATATCCGACCTTTCTCTTCGGAAGACGCGGTTCCGTCCTGATATTTGATTTTATACTGAGAACAAATCGCTTTAACTATCGCTTCCGACGTTCTTTTAAAAGTCTCGGCTCTATTATTCATAAAATTTTTCATATCGTTGGCGTTATCTATAAAACAAGTCTCCAACAAAACGGCGGGACACGGACAATTCCTCAGCATTCCGAAATAGTCTCTCCCATCGGATAACAATTTAACCTTGGCCCCTCTGTTTCGCAATTTAAGACAGGAAGCCACCGCCGAGCTTATCTTTGCCGCGAGAACTTTGCCGATAGCTATCTTATTTTGATAATACGCCTCTACGCCGCCGGCGACACCGTAACGGGAATTAAAATGAATATCGAGCACCAAAGCCGGATTATATTTTTCTATCTGCGCGAGTTTCTCCGCCCTGGGATTATCGACGTCAGACGTTCGGGACAACATATATTCTATTCCGTTTATTTTAAGCCTTTCACCGATCGCCTCGCACAATTCGAGATTTATATCGCTTTCTCTTATCCCGTTTATTCCCACAGTTCCAAAGTCGCTTCCCCCGTGGCCTACCGAAATAAATATCTTCATAGTTCGTCATCCTCCGCGGTATCGACGATCGGCTCTTCGTACGTCAAAGCCTTGTCGCTGTCCGACACCCCTTTGGTAGTCGGGTCCACAAGAATCCCAAAAGTTCCGAGAGCTGTCACTATCGCCGTGATAATATTCATCATGTTATCCTCGCTGATCGAGGGAACTATTCCGAAAGACCCCAGCAAGGTATACATAAATGTTACCGCCGTAGGCAATAACGTAAGCCAGAATACAGGATTTTTCAGTCTTACTTTCCAATTTATCTTCATAAACGTCCTCCTTCCTTTTATAAGCTTGTTTTCTTTACGCTCATAAAATTCTCGTTCGCGATGAATCCCGAAAATAATCTCAAAAAGAAAATGAAAATAAAGACTTTTAAATCGAAGCGAAGCGTGATAATCTCGCTTAATCACGCCGCGACGATTCAACTGTCGCCGGGGAGTTTTGCTCCTCAGACTTTCAGCGGGGGATTAAAACCGCAACTGAAAGCCTTAATGTCCCACGCCGCCTTAGAGGCGGGGGATATCGGCAATTTGGTTATAAAAATTTCTTTTATACTTTCTGTTGGGATACATCACATTATAAAATATGTTTTTAGTTCCGAAAGTTACACCGAACATAGATAAAAAAGAGTCGATAAAAAATATTTAAAACATTCTTAAAGCATTAAAAATTAAAACGAGCCGGCAAAAAAACAAAAAAAAACGGAGAAACTAACTCAATAAAAGTTCTCCGTTTTTTTCAAAACCCTCAAATTACAACTTATCTTTTACATAACTCCAACACTTTTTTCATAGTATTGGCGGTTCTTATCGTAATTTTATCTTTTATCCCCGCGCCCGCTGTTTTACTCCACCATTTTGACTTTCTGTAATTCTTTAAATCGTAAGACCAAAATACAGAGTTATTATACTCTTTAATTTTCTCAATATCCTCTCTCGGGGGACCGAGAGCATTATATACTTCTTCATATTTCGCAGAAGGTATTATAAAAATCAGATTATCGTATATTTCTTTATTATCGGTTCCCCACCATTTAGGATTATTGATCAATATATCTTCAAGTTCAAACGCGGTCATAATAAAAATAGGTATTCAAGATTAAATTTATTTTCTATAATTTCATAAATATCTTTTATTATGGCTTCTTTATTGTCTATCTCACTATCAAAAATAACATTGCCGCTGTTAAGATAAGTAGAAACATTTCGATAATTATTTTTTTCCAACTCCGATTTCAATTCGCTCATTGAAATTTTATTTTTACCGCTTATATTTATCCCTCGCAGCAACGCTATATATTTCATAACATTTCTCACTTTCAAATCTCAATTTGAATACTGACAAATTATGACCTCTTAACAGAGATTACAGTATTTTAATAAAATCCGCCGAAAGCTTTGAAAAAGAAAGGCTCTGAAATATGTAAAAGAAGGCTCGGTAATTGCGTTGAATTCCGGCACCACCAATACTATTATGGCTCAGGAGCTTGCGCAGAAAAAAGAAAGCTTTACGGTGATAACAAACAACCTTGCGGCAATATCCATACTTATGCAGAATAATAATATAAAGCTTATTGCGGTAGGCGGTCATGTCGATTCTCTTGAAAATTCCACTTACGGCAGCGTGTGTGAACACGAGTTCGGAGCATATTACCCCGATATAGCTTTTCTTTCAATCAATGCAGTCAGCGATACAGAAGGATTTACAGATTTCAGATTATACGAGCTTGGGATAATAAAGCTTCTTGCAGAGCGAGCGAAAAAAGTTATTGCTGTTATGGATTCAAGCAAGCTTGGCAAACGGTCGAGAAAAAAGGTACTTGCACCCGATGATGTGGATATTCTGGTTATGGATGATAATATTCCGACAGAAAAAAAGAAACATTATAAAAGCAAAGGCTTTAATATAGAATAAAACTTGGAAACGGACAGTTCATATTTGAGCTGTCCGTTTTACTTACATTTTACAAAGATTTCATTTCATTTTACTTGTTTTTGCTGCATTTATATAATAAAATCAATATGCAAACAGCAAAAACAAGCAAAGGAGAATACAGTAATGAGTATTGATAAAATCAGCCTTGTCGTTTTCGACTGGGCTGGAACTACCGTTGATTACGGTTCATCCGCACCAATGGTCGTATTTGAAAAAGTATTTGCCGAGGCAGGAATTAAACTCAGCCGCAGCGAGATCAACGGACCTATGGGAATGGAAAAGAAAGCACATATCCGTTCGCTGCTTTTACTGGAAACCGCTTCAAAGCAGTGGAAAGAAAAATACGGCAAGGCTTGGGACGATAACGATGTTGAGATGCTTTACGAAAAATTCGAGGATACACTTGCAAAGGTCGTTGCAGAATATAGTGTTCCTATCGATGGCGTTACCGAAACCGTCGAAAAACTCCGGGGAATGAATATCAAGATCGGCTCGACTACAGGTTATACATCAGAGATGATGGAAAATGTTATTCCTCGTGCACAGTCAGCCGGATATTCGCCTGACTGTGTAGTGACTCCCGATATAACAGGAATGAGCAGGCCTTCACCGTTTATGCTTTATGAATGTATGAGATTATTTGGTGTTTATCCTGCAAAGCGTGTTGTAAAGGTCGGCGATACGGTTACCGATATTGCAGAGGGCAAAAACGCCGGAGCGTGGAGCATAGGCATTCTTAAAGGCTCCAATCTTCTCGGACTTACGGAAGATGAATACAACTCTCTGTCCGCCGAAGAGCTTGCAAAATATAAAGCAAAAGCAAAGCAGAAATATCTTGATGCAGGTGCAGATATGGTAATTGACAGTATAAGAGAGCTTCCCGACGCCATTGAGGAAATCAACAACAGGCTTGAAAGGGGAGCAGACAATTGAACAGCTACTATAATCCGGTAAAGGTTATTTACGGAAACGGCGCAATAAACGAAGTAAAGTCACTTCTTGATAAAATAATTCCGCCAAACGGCAGAGTGCTTATTATTACATGGAACGAATGCACAGAACAGCTTGACGCTTTTGCAGGACTTTCCCAAAGCTTTACAGTCCGCACGGTTTGCTTTAAGGAATCAAATCCAACGGTTGAGCAGTTATTTGCGCTGTATTCCGCAACATCGGAATATATGCCCGAAGCGGTCATTGCCATTGGCGGCGGCAGCGTAATGGACGTGGGAAAATCTCTCTGCTGCTTTTACGGTAAGGAAATTTCTTCTCCCGATGAAATGCGCAGAATAATATCCGAAAAGGATTTTGGTATTCCCCGTGCAAAATGGATAGGTGTGCCGACTACGTCCGGAACAGGCAGCGAGGTTACTTGTTGGGCAACTATATGGGACCCGACGCAGAATGTAAAGCGTTCGGTTGAATCTCACGATAATTTTGCTTATGCGGCTGTTGTTGACCCCGAGCTGACGGAAAATATGCCTGTTAAGCTTGCGGTATCATCTGCCCTTGACGCAGCGGCTCACGCCATTGAAAGCTACTGGGCAAACGGCTCAAATATTATTTCAAAGGCATTGGCTCTGGGTGCTGTAAGGACTATAATGGGAAATATTGATTCGCTTCTTGACGGGGAAAATAACGTGCACGCATATATGGCACAGGGCAGCGTGACAGCAGGAATGGCTTTCAGTTCCACTAAAACCACTGCTTGTCACTCAATTTCATATCCCCTGACCATGAAGCACAGTATTCCTCACGGCACGGCGGTAAGTATGCTGCTTGCCCCTGTTATGGAGATAAACAGTTCTTCGGTTGCTGACTACAAAGCTCTCCTTGACGCGCTTGGAGTAACCAGCGCAGAGGAGCTGGGCAGGAAGATAAGAAATATCCTTACACGTGCAGAGATACCTTGCTCCCTGGAAGCATGGGGAGTAAAAAAGGACGAGCTTCCCCGTCTTGCCGCACTTGGCATTACAAAGGGAAGAGCCGACAATAATCCTGTTGAATTTACGGAGGAGATTATTCTTTCCGTACTTGAAAAGATATACACCGAGTGACCTAAGAGTAGGAAAAGTCATGAAAAAGAATATCAAGCGTTATATTTATGCAATTACAGCGGCTATGTGTATTTCTGCGTTGTTAACAGGCTGTTCTGATACAGCTGCGCCGAATGCATCTTCCGCAGGCGGTGAGGACGGCGACCGTGAAAAAGCGTTTTATACGAGTAAAACCAGGATTCGTAATCAACGAACACCATTGCTCGCTTTTTGAACCACCGGGCTTAAACAGGTTAAGCAGACTTTATCCTCCTTTATCATCTTTTGAATGAAATGCTCTTAATTCTTCAAACAACCGATTGGAACAACAAAAACTCCATCTGGGCGACGATATGCATAGTCACCGGTACCTGTCAGAACCATCAAAAATGAAGGTGCATTCATTTTATCGGTATCGATTTTGGATTCCATAGCCTTTAAGCTATTTGCTCCTTCTTCAATGAGTTTGTCGCCGCCCAATTTAATTTCAATCAGGCCATACTTTCCGTTTTTCAAATGAACAACTGCATAGGTCACAAAAAACAGACTGCCCATCAATCCAATCTGTGCCTTGCTGATCAGATTCAATTCTTGCAGCACCGGCGTTGCAACAGAAAGATTCAGTCGCGCAATATAAATTGCTGAATAAGCCAAATAACAAAGAGTAAAAATTAATTTACGATTTTTCATATGTATTTTTTCTAAGCTTGCATCATTTACATTTGGATACCTTTTTTTGTTTATATTACTCATAACTCTACCACCATTCTTCTGATTTTTCAAAAGGTGATACAGGTAACGGAACATATCGAACCGTCACCTGACACATATAAAATTTTTGCTTACTTATCGTGTTCTTATTAGGGCTTGTTTGAAAAATAGCGGAATGCACAAATGGCGAGAATTTTATGTGCCAATCAGGGCAAATTTTCGCAGGAATACTTTGTGTATTGCAAGAAAATTTAACACAGAATGGTGCAAAAAGACTCGTCAGTTAAGGGCACTGAAAAAGGTGTGTTTTTCATAAACGAAAGACATACCTTTTTTCTTGCGTGATCAAAAACCAGGGGTAATGTAGCCGAAAATAAAAAAATCCGGGCGATCAACCCGGATTTACTGCCGTAATTCTCTTCATATTTACCACCATAGCGGTGAAATATGCCTGCAATCGCATAGCAACCAAGCCCGCAGAATCCGCTCTTCGGAATCCGTGGGCTATTTTCATTTCTTCGTTTTGCTCTTCAATTCTATGACGAATATGCATTTTATTGGAAAATTCTTCACTGCTCTCAAATTCAAGACGGGCTTTGTGCGCGTCATTTGCACATGTAACGCTGTAAGTCCGGCTCTTGGATTTTCCAACTCTGCAATTATCCCGCATAGGACAGGCTTTGCATTTCTTGACGCTGAAACAGTAGTTGTAGTAGGTGTTGCCGTTTGCCGCATTCCGTTTCTCAACGCGCATAGACAGATAACCTGCGGGACACTGCATCATGTGGGCATCTTTGCTGTAGCTGAAGCCTTCTTCTAACTGCGCATTCGCAGCAGCGGCTACAGCCGAATTGGTTCTTGCGTACAGTTCTACATTGTGTTCTTTGCAAAATGCCAGATTGTTATCACTGACATAGGCCATATCGCCTACGATTTCCTTGACAGCTACCCCGTTTCGTTTGCTCTTTTCCAACAGATTTGGCAACTGCTCGCCATCAGGCTTGCTTCCGTCTGTTACCTCAATCCCAGTGATGATTCGGTCATCACTCATCGCAATATGTGTTTTGTATCCGAAAAATG
>CALWWO010000165.1 GCA_944385265.1 uncultured Oscillospiraceae bacterium | reverse complement strand
CGCCGAGACGCGGCGGACGCACGGTAGGCGATATATCGCGCTTTTTTACGGCGGAAAAGCCCCATAAAAGCCATATGTGGGAAAATTGATCAAGCCCGCGCACAAAATCCGGATTTGAAAACTCCGGCTCGAAAACGACCTCTGATTTAAGCTCTTTTACAAGCCCGCTCTGGCGCGGTATGCCGAATTTTGACGCAAAGCCGCTTTTCATGCGCGCAATGACCGTGAGACCGGAGGAATTTTCCAAATCATATCACCGTCTTTCAGTATTGTTTTTCAGATGAGGATATTGTATTATAAACGCGCAGATTTTACAACGCCGACGTAATAACAGGGGGATAAAATGCACATGATGTTGAAAATACATCGGAAAAGCGCAAAAGCGCGGTAAAGAGCTTGATTTTTATAAAAAAAACCTTAAAATAAGTAATGTAAGTGCAATCAAAGCGCGATATGCGTATAATGCGGGAAGCGCGGCGAGCGGCGCCGCATAAAAACGACACGGCTTACAGCAGAAACAATATTTATTGAAAAGGAGCAGGGGAAATGAATGTTGAGATAAGAGAGCAGCTTTATGAGGGAAAGGCAAAGCAGGTATTCCTCACAAGCGACCCGGAGATAGTCATGGTGCATTATAAGGACGACGCAACAGCGGGCGACGGCGCAAAAAAAGGCACGATCCGCGATAAGGGCGTCGTAAACAATAAACTGTCAAACGCTCTTATGCAGAAACTTGAGCGCGAGGGCATCCCCACGCATTACATAGAAGAGCTTAACGACCGCGACACGCTTGTAAAAAAGGTGGAGATCGTTCCGCTTGAGGTTATAATCCGCAACGTGGCAGCCGGCAGCTTTTCAAAGAGGCTTGGAGTTCCCGAGGGGACTGAGTTTAAGCGCCCGACGATAGAGTTCAGCTATAAGAACGACGATCTGCACGACCCATTTATAAACTCGTACTTCGCGCTCGCGCTTGACCTTGCGACACAGGAGGAGATCGACACGATAGTCGAGATGGCATTCAAGATAAACGATATATTAAAGGATATCCTGCTCAAGGCAAATATCAGGCTTATAGATTTCAAGCTGGAGTTCGGTCGCTTGCCGGACGGTAAGATAGTCCTTGCCGACGAGATAAGCCCGGACACCTGCCGTTTCTGGGACGCGACGACAGGCGCACATCTCGATAAGGACCTGTTCCGCCGCGACCTTGGCGGCGAGGAGGACGCTTATCAGGAGGTCATGCGCAGGCTCCTGTGATCGGTACTCGGCATAAAATGAAGAGGCGACCGCTTTTAGATCGCGATTTTTTGGAAAACACGGCATAATGCTCGAAATGCGGAGCGAGAGCTCCGCATTTCAGATTTTGCCCGGCACTATAAAAAGGATGATGATCCGATGGATGTTTTAAATTATACGGGCCTTCATGAGGAATGCGGCGTTTTTGGGATATATGACCCGGCTGAGGAGACGGACGTGCGCGCAGCTGTGTATTCCGCGCTTTATGCGTTGCAGCACCGCGGGCAGGAGAGCTGCGGTATAGCTGTAAACTATAACGGCGTCATATCGTGGCATTGCGACGTCGGACTTGTGAGCGAGGTGTTAAGCGCGGAGATTTTAAACTTCATGCCCGAGGGGGCGAAAATGGCGGTCGGTCACGTGAGATACGCCACCTCCGGCGACAGGAGCCGTGCAAACGCACAGCCGCTCGTCGTGCAGCACTGCAAGGGGCGGATGGCGCTTTGCCACAACGGGAATCTGACGAACGCGCCGCAGCTTCGCCGACAGCTTGAGCTTGACGGGGCGATCTTTCACGGCACGGCAGATACGGAAGTGATCAGCTATCTGATAACGCGCAACCGCCTTAAAACGGACAGCATAGAGGACGCCGTGTCCAAGACAATGGAGACTATAAAGGGGGCATACAGCCTTGTTATAATGAGTCCGGGAAAACTTATTGCGGCGCGTGATCCTAACGGCTTTAGACCGCTGTGCATTGGAAAGCTTCCGGGCGGCGGGTATGTTTTTGCAAGTGAATCGTGTGCGCTTGATGCATGCGGAGCGGAGCTTGTTCGAGATGTCGTACCCGGTGAGATAGTAATGGTAGATCAAAACGGGCTGAGAAGCATGAGAGAGCATTGCGGCGAAAAGCCGAGCAGCCTGTGCGTATTCGAGCTCGTGTATTTTGCACGCCCGGATTCGATAATAGAGGGCGGCAGCGTGCACGAGGCGAGAAAGCAGGCGGGGCGATTTTTGGCTGAGGAGCACCCTGTGGAGGCGGACGTTGTTATCGGCGTGCCGGACAGCGGGCTTGACGCTGCGTTAGGTTATTCAGAACGCAGCGGCATCCCATACGGCGTAGGCTTCATAAAGAACAAATATATCGGCAGGACGTTTATACAAGGCACACAGCAGCAGAGGGAAAAAAGCGTCAGGATAAAGCTGAATACGATAGCGAGCACTGTAAAAGGCAAGCGCGTCGTAATGGTGGACGATAGCGTCGTCCGCGGGACGACGTGTGCACGGATAATAAAGCTTCTGCGTGACGCCGGCGCGAAAGAGGTGCATTTCCGTATATCGGCGCCGCCGTTTACGCACCCGTGCTATTTCGGAACGGATGTGCCCGACAGGCAGTATCTTATAGCCGTCGGCAGGGCGCCGGAGGAGATAGCAAAGATTGTGGGGGCCGACAGCGTAGGCTATCTAAGCGTAGAGCATGTGCAGCAGCTTTTTAAGGACGGCAAATGCGGCTACTGCACGGGCTGCTTCACTGGAAAATATCCGGCGGAGGAGCCGGAGGA
This sequence comes from uncultured Oscillospiraceae bacterium, assembly GCA_944385265.1. Next base: position 478 of record CALWWO010000165.1, on the reverse strand, counting down.
GGCTATGGACAGCGTCTGGGACAGACCGATAAAGAGCGCACCGTGAGCGGGATTCATCCAAAGTGCTACTTCAAAAGCCTTTCGTGCGTTGAGTATACAACGCGCGAAAGGCTTTTGCTTTTTGCTCTTGCGCTGCCGCCGTATTTAAAAATAAGGTGTTTCCTATTGACAATATGATAGAGATACTGTATAATTTACTCTAAATACTGTTTTAAGGGAGGTAATCGTTACATAATGGATGCAGGCGACAGTGACACTTATCCTAATTGCCATCATGTGAAAATTATTCATTTTTATATAGAATAAGGCATAACCTATGTATCGATATGACACATGGGCTATGTCTTGTGTTTTTTTATAGGGATATAATTTGGATTAGGATAATATTTATTTTTTGAAAGAGGTTTTTTTGATTATGGGTGAATCCATAGGTTTTCTATTACTGTTTCTGGTTATTTTACTCGCATTAAACGCGATT
>CALWWO010000164.1 GCA_944385265.1 uncultured Oscillospiraceae bacterium | reverse complement strand
TGATCCGCATAAACAACCGCAAGGTGTTAAACGGATTTTTCGCCGTTTTAGGCATCGACGACAAGGCGAAAGACGTCATGCGGACGATAGACAAGCTCGAAAAAATAGGCAGAAACTCCGTTTTCGCCATACTTACGGACGATCTCGCCGTTTCCGCCGACGCGGCTGAAAAGCTTCTCGACACGCTTGAAAGCGACGAGCCCCTCGCCGCCCTCGCATCATATAAAGGGAAAAACGAGACGTTCGATCTTGGCGTAGAAGAGCTTGAGACCGTCGTTAAATATATGTCCGATTTCGGCGTGCCGGAGCGGTATTTTAAGATCGATCTCACGATAGCGCGCGGGCTTGACTACTACACCGGCACTGTTTACGAGACCATGATGCTCGATCACCCGGAGATCGGCTCGATATGCTCCGGCGGCAGATACGACAATCTGGCTGAGTATTACACCGACCGCAAGCTTCCCGGCGTCGGCATATCGATAGGTCTTACAAGGCTGTTTTTTGTGCTTGAAGATCAGGGATACTTAAACGACGATATCATCACCGCTCCGGCGGATGTTCTGATCCTTCCGATGACGGATGATCTGTCGCACGCGATAGCGCTCGCGACAAAGCTTCGCTCAGCCGGCATCCGCACGCAGATACACTGCGAACAGAAGAAGTTTAAATCCAAGATATCGTATGCCGACAAACTGAAGATACCGTACGTTGTCTTCCTCGGCGAGGACGAGATATCAAAAGGCTGCGCCTCCGTCAAGGACATGAGAACGGGCGAACAGGCTACTATGCCGTATGACGATATTGCAAATCTAATACTCGACGGCGTTAAAAATTGCGCCACCGTCATAGTAGAGCCCGAAAAATAGAGCTATCGCAGCGCCGGCGAGAGTATTGCCCGCCGCATTTTGCGGTCAAGGCGGCGCTTAAAAATGCTTTTCAATCAACTTTTGAGGAGAGATAAAGATATGACCCAATCTCGTACACACACCTGCGGAGAGCTTCGTCTCCAGCATGTCGGGCAGCGCGTGACGCTCGCCGGTTTTATGGAAAACGTTCGCTCGGTCGGAAACAATTTCGCATTTGTCGTACTGCGCGATTTTTACGGGACGACGCAGATAGTCATTGAGTCCGAGGAGATGATGAAAATCATCGACGGGCTGAATAAAGAATCAACGATACAGGTCGAGGGGACTGTGCGCGAGCGCAGCAGCAAAAATCCAAAGCAGGTCACCGGCGATATCGAGGTAGTGCCGGAGAAGATCACGGTTCTCGGTCGCTGCCGCCACAACAGCCTGCCTTTCGAGATAAACCACAGCAGAGAAGCCGACGAGACGGCGCGCCTTAAATACCGCTATCTCGATCTTAGAAACCCCGCGGTGCGCGACAACATCGTGTTGCGCTGCAACGTCGTATCGGCGCTGAGAAGCGCGATGACGGAGCGCAGATTTTTGGAGATAACGACGCCGATACTCACCGCGTCGTCGCCGGAGGGCGCACGCGACTACCTTGTCCCGTCGAGAAAACACCCGGGCAAATTTTACGCCCTGCCGCAGGCTCCGCAGCAGTTCAAGCAGCTTTTAATGACGGCGGGCTTTGACCGGTATTTTCAGATAGCGCCGTGCTTCCGCGATGAGGACGCGCGCGGCGACCGTTCGCCAGGCGAGTTTTACCAGCTCGATATGGAGATGGCGTTCGCCACAAAGGACGACGTCTTCGCTGTTTTGGAGGACGTGCTGCCGCCGATATTCGCTAAATTCGGGAAATACAGCGTCGCGTCGGAAGCGCCGTTTAGACGCATATCGTATAACGACGCGATGGAGATTTACGGCTCCGACAAGCCGGATCTCCGCATCGACCTCACGGTGCAGGATATAACGGAAGAGGTGTCCGGCTGCGGCTTTGGTCCGTTTGACAGCGCCGTCGTGAAGGCGGTAGTCGTGTCCGACTGCAAGCTCGCGAGGAAAGCTATCGACAAGCTGTGCAATGACGTCGAGGTGCAGACCGGAAATAAGCCGTACTGGTTCAAGCTGGATGAAAGCGGCGAGCTCACGGGTGGTATCTCCAAGTTTTTGACCGACAGGAAAGACGCTCTCGTAAATAAGCTCGGTCTTGCCCCCGGCTGCTTTGTCGGCGTGACGGCAGGCGCAAAAGAGGCGGCGCAAAAGACCGCGGGTGTGCTTCGCACGCGTCTTGGCGAGACGTGCGACGGGCATATGGACCGCGAAAAATACGAATTTTGCTGGATAGTCGATTTCCCGATGTACGAGATCGGCGAGGAATCAGGTCAGCTTGAGTTCTGCCACAACCCGTTTTCGATGCCGGGCGGCGGACTTGAGACGCTGCTCGCCGCCGAGCGCGGCGAGATCGACCCGCTCACGATAACGGCAGATCAATACGACCTCGTATGCAACGGCGTAGAGCTGTCCTCCGGAGCCGTGCGTAACCACGACCCGGACATCATGGTAAAGGCGTTCGAGCTCGTCCGCCTCGGCGAGGAGGATGTAAAAGCCAAATTCCCGGCCATGTACAACGCGTTTACCTACGGCGCGCCGCCGCACGCGGGTATCGCCCCGGGCGTAGACCGCATGGTCATGCTGCTCGCCGGAGAGGACTCGATACGCGAGATAATCCCGTTCCCGATGAACAAGAGCGCGCAGGACGTCATGATGGGCGCGCCAAGCGTCGTGACGCAGGCGCAGCTTGACGAGCTTTCGATCGCCGTCACGAGGACAGAGGACAGAGAATAAGAACGCGCGCGATAAATTTGCCGATAGCTACGGAAGAAGGTACAAACCATGAAGAGCAAAACTCTTGTGATAATGGCGCATATATTTTTTACGCTAGCCGTCTTATCAGCCGCAATAACGCTGCTGTACGCGATCGCCGCAAGAATGTTCCCCGACGAAATGCTCGCCATGTTTGATTTTGATCTTGCAAGGCTTGTGCTGCTTCAGGACGGGCTTATCGCCGTTCTTGCGGTATCGTCTGTGATAAGCGCTATTTTCGTGTTTTTTGCGACGGCATGTCCCCATTGTTCCGCGTTTTACGCCGTCAAGCTGCCAAGCCTTCGAGCGCCGGACGCGGGACTGTGCAGAAAATGCGGAAATGTTATAGAGTATAAAAAATAACCGACCGGCGCTTGTGTAAACGTAATTTCAGCGGCAAGGCATGATGCCTTGCCGCTGTTTTTTATTCTGCCGCCCCGCCAACGCCTGAGAAGATTGAAATCGCACGCGCGATATATTATAATTTCATCATAATATATCAGGGACTGAAGCTACATGCAAAACGACCGATTTGTAATACATTACAGCAAAAAGGGAAACACGCTTTACGCTATTGGCGCGCTCATTATGTCGGCGGCGTCCCTGCTCTGCATTTTCATAGCTTTTAAATCTGTTCCCTATCCGCTCAAAGCTGTTTTGGATATAATACTTGCCGTCGGTTTTCTGTTTTTCGGGTACGGCTTCTTTTTCTTCCTGCGCAGGATAGGAAAAAACAGCGAGATGCTGATAATCGACGGGCGCGGGATAACCGACCGTACGTCAGCCATCTCTCTCGGCTTCATTCCGTGGGAGGATATCGAGACGGCGTATATAGGCGGCGCGGCGAACAACAGGTTTATCGAGGTCAAAATAAAAAACGAGGAAAAATATCTCGCCTCTCTGCCGCCGGTAAAGAAACTCCTTATAAACGCGAACAGGAAGCCAGGCTATCAAGCCGTCTGCATCACGCTGAATACGACAAAATGTTCGCTTGAAGACGTGCTGATCGTGATAAACAATTATAGCGGAGGAAAAGCCGCTTTTTAAAGCTCTCTTTTGCTCCGCGCAAATTTCAAGCCCGGGAGATAAAAAATCTCCCGGGCTTTCCCGTTTTACACAGTGTAAAGCATTATTTTGTATTTTTGCGTACGCTCCTCACGATAACAATAAAAAGATACGTAAGCGCCGCCGTTAGCGTCCAGTCGATGGCAAACACTGCGGTCGTATTTATGCCGTGCCTGAGAATCGTCTCGCCCATAAATGCAAATATCACGATGTGCGCCGCAAAGAACACCGCCCACAGAAAAGGCAGCAGCGCGCTCTGCTTTTTATTCAAATCGCTCTTTTTATCCCTATAGCCTATCGCCGTAATAACCGGCATCACGATCATGCCGATAAGCTGCACCCACGCAATTATAAGACCCGCGCCCGTCTCTCCCGCCTGATACGCCGCTGGATAGATCGCCATGCGCCAGTTTATAAAGCATCCGTAGCGTATAAAAATATCGACCGCTAAATATACGGACCACGCACACCATAAGACTATGCGGCGGCACGGCGTATAACAGAGTATACCGGAAGCTATGATCGGAAAAGATATGATAAGCGCAAGAGGCAACCCCACGCTCACAGTAAAGAGAATAAGCTCCGTGACCCCTATTATCAGAAGAGCCGACCCCAAGCCCCGCCGCACCAAAAGCTTCTCATAGGGCACGTCCTGTGAATCGGCGATCCGCCGGTCCGGTTTGGGTCCTTCCTCATCCGATACAAGCTCGTCGAGCGTTATGCCAAACGTCTCCGCAAGTTTTATAAGCTTTGAAAGCTCGGGAACGGAGGCGTCCGTCTCCCATTTTGAGACAGACTGCCGCGATACGCCAAGCTTATCGGCGAGCTCCCCTTGCGACATTTTGTTGTCTTTTCGGAGCCGTGTAATGTTCTCTCCCAAGCTCACAGTGCCACCTCCTCCGGCTTTTCTATAAAAGCATATATCATATCCGCGCGAAGGTCAACCAAGCCGTCTTTGAATTTTAGAAACCGGCAGTTGCGCCGATGTGCTCCGTGCAAATTTTAAGCCCGGGAGATTAAAAATATCCCGGGCTTTGCCGTTTTGCAAGGTCTCGATCATTTCCCGACGGATTTTGCATTTTATTTCCGGCATGACACCGTTCGCCCTTTTTTGCACAATATATGGCGTATAATTTCACTATAAAAACCATATTTTGTTGTGAAAAGGAGAATTTAGCTATGTTTCGCAAAACTGGTATTTATGAATCAAGCCGAATCGCTTACATAAAAACGGACAGTATTTCCCCAAATCCCACTCAGCCGCGCCGTATTTTTGACTCTGAATCGCTTAAAGAGCTCGCCGCAAGCATCGCAAAATACGGCGTTATCCAGCCGCTTACAGTACGCAGAAAGGGTCACGATTACGAGCTTATCGCCGGCGAACGGCGGCTGAGAGCCGCAAAAATGGCAGGGCTTTCTCGGGTACCGTGTATAGTGTTGGATGTGGATAAGTCCGATTCGTCTGTAATCGCGCTTGTGGAAAATCTGCACAGGCGCGACCTCGACTTCATCGAGGAGGCAGAGGGGATATACCAGCTTATCAATACGTTTGGGCTCAGTCAGGAGGAGGCGGCGAAAAGACTCGGCAAATCACAGTCAGCCATAGCGAATAAACTCAGGATACTGCGTCTCGGCGGCGAACTTTTGTATGTTATCCGTGAGGCGGGGCTTACAGAACGGCATGCGCGCGCCCTTCTGCGTCTCGGCGATGATCAGAGCCGTATCATGGTGCTTGAAAAAATCATAAACGACGGGCTCAACGTCGCAAAAACGGAGGAGTACATAGAAAAGCTGTTATCCGGAGAGGATGAGGAAGAAAAACACGATTCTCCGCGTCCTATTTACGTGCTGAAGGACGTCCGCCTGTTTTTAAATACTGTAGCGCGCGGAATGACGATGATGAAACAGTCCGGCATCAAAGCGGAATACGGGAAGGATGAGACGGACACCGACATAATACTTACGATAAAAATTCCTAAGCTCGCCTGATATCTTAAAAGCGCGCGGCGGTCTAACAGTCGCGCGCTTTTGTAGTTTTGGACAGACCGCCTTGCCCCCTCTGCCACCGCGCGGCTTTGCTCACTCGGTCGGGGGGCGTGCTCAATTGGAAGGTTGCGCGCTCAGTCGGGGGCATATCCCGCGCGGCGATACTTTGCCCGCTGCGGAACGCTCCGCTGCGCCGGCAAGGCTTGGATCTGCAAAGCCTGCGCGCCTCACGTATCTGAGCACGCCCGGGCAAACTTTCGCATGTATTACGCTAAAACGTCCGCGCCATCACGCGCATACAAGTAATTTTTTACGCATATATTAAAAAGCTTTGACACCATGCTTAATTTAATTTATACTGTAAACAACAACTATTAAATTACAGGAGGTATACTATGGGTAAATTACTTGCAGGCGCGGCGAAGCGCGACATCGCTCCGGACATCGATCTTTTGCTTGAAATAAGTGAGCTTGAAAAAGGGCGCCCGATGGGCAACGTGTTCGACGGAATACATGAACACGGATACGCACGCGTTATCGCCGTTTCCGACGGGGAGAAAACGGCGCTGCTCGTCGGATATGACCTTGTTAAAGCTCCGCTGTGCGGCGTTATAACAAGACGGTTTAAAGAAGAGTTCGGCGTCGATCCAGACAACACCGTATTCGCCGCCACGCACAATCACGAGCATATCACCCCCGCGCTCGATTCAGACGACGATTACAATGCGAGAGACGTAAAAGCTCCCGTGGCGGAGCCTCTTAAAAGATACTCCGAATGGTGGGTAGAGCAGGTGGTCGACTGCGCGAGAGAGGCCATTGCCAACATGAAGCCCGCGAAAATGGGCTTTAAAAAGGGCGAGAGCTTTATCAATGCCTGCCGCGATTTTGCAACGCCGATTGGTCCGATACAGGCAAACAACTTCCATGGTCCGTCCGATCACGAGCTGCTGCTTATTCAGTTTACCGATCTTGAGGGTGAGATCATCGGCATGTTCGTAAACTTTGCATGCCACTCCAACTACATGATCTGGAACGTATACAACGGCACGTATCCAAAAATGGGGATAGACCTCGGCGGCACGATATCGCGCTTTGTCGAGCGGTTAAACGGCGACAGCTTCCCCGTCATATGGGCGCAGGGGGCAGCCGGAGATCAAAATCCGATAACGCGCTCTGTCTGGAGGATACTGGACGTTGATGAAAACGGCAAGCTCTATTACTACCAGCATGTTTTCAACTGGCAGGACAATATCGAGCAGATGAAGTCGCTTGCCGCGACGCAGGGGCTTGAAATACTTGAGCTCTCAAAGCAGATAGACAATTACACGCAGGAGTGCGACTTTATAGGCGGCGACACATGGCGCACCATCCCCGGCAGAGTGCCTTACCGTCAGCTCGGAATTTACGGCGATATGTCGCCCGTGCACAAAAAAGACCTGCCGCCCCTCTCCGGGCAGATACAGGTCGGCGATAAGCCGGAGCCGGTGCCGCTCGGCAAGGATATCGACCTCCATTTCCGTCTGTTCAAGCTAAACGGCGTATCGTTCGCCTCGTTCAGCGGCGAGGCTTACTGCACGCTCGGCAAGATCATAAAGGAGATGATGCCGACGGAGGCGACGGCTATCGTTACAGTGAGCTATGGCGACTCGGGATATATCGCCGACCGCGATAATGAGTGGAGGAACGGTTACGGGACCGCCGCTACCATGGCGTGGAGCGGCGCAATGGTGAACAATGCCTTTGAGTCTGCGTTTTCGGAGCTTAAGGAGAAGCTCGGCATGTGACTGCGGCTCTACGTATGTCGTGCAAGCGCTGCTGCGCACGGCTTTATGTGTCGGCGTCGTCTCATGTAGACGCGGCTGTTTAACAGCTTTTGGAAGCGTATCCGCTGTTTTAAGGCGTTTTGCAGCCCGTAGCATGGGCTGCAGTATAAGCAAAACAGGAGTACTACACGGTACTCCTGTTTTTTACTCATTTTCCTCATACCAGCCGAGTTCGCTTAAATTCTCCAGCACATCCTCCGGTATGTCCTCGATGCTGCCGCGTTCTAAAAGCTTGCAGCTATATACCGGCATTTTTCCGGGATACGTCTCAAGCACATACTCGTACGTCACTTCTATCCGGTCGCCGTTTCGGAGCCCGTCAAACACGCCGTCGTTTCCGCTCTCGTTTCTCATAACGCACGGTCCGTCCTTACACACTATCATATCGCCGCCGGTGGTTTTAAGATAATACCCCTCCATCGGCGAGAGCGCCGCGCCGCCGGACAGTGCTCCCCTGCCGGTCATCGTAGATCTCTCCGCCATCGTGAACGCGGCAAAGATCGCTGCCGATATTATGAGAGCAGCCAGCAAAACGCACAGCACAGTCCTTTTTATATGCGAACTTTTCATACGCACACGCCCTTTTCGCCTTTTTACGATATGACGCTGTGTGATGTAAAAAAGTTCCGCAGAACTTTATATATTGCCCGCGTATATGTTCTCCTGCCGGCGTACATGCCTCCTACCCCAAAAATGTCACGCTCACCGACAGAGCCACAAAGTTGATTATCATATGAAGCAGGATAGACGCCCACAGATTGCGTCCTTTCTCATACGCCCATGCCAGCACGATACCGCCGGGGACGTATTGCAGCAAATCTAAAAACAGCCCGGGATTATAGTCGTACACGAAATACGACCACAGGTGATAAAAAGCAAACAGCGCTACAGAGACGATGTACGCGGCGACCCGGTTGTTTTTTCTTATCGTGCCGAATATCGCGCCGCGGAACAGTATTTCCTCAACTATCGGCGCAATAATTGCGGCGACTGCCATCATGATGTTCTTATTTGCGAGAAACTCCTCTATAACCGCGTCGTTATTCGGATTTGACGTCTCGCCCGTTATAAGCAAAATTATTATCGTGACGCCGTACGACAGTGCGTAATATAAAAGATATCCGTATCCGACGGCGCGGAGCGTGTTCATTTTATTTTCGCACAGATCGTAAAAGCTCGATTTTATATAGTGATGCATGAAGATGAACAGCACTACGAAACCTATACCATAATATATAAGATTTATATATTTCTCGGCTATTACGATCCCCATATTCCCCAGCGCGGCGTACAGCAGCGCAACGCCGTACGGCAAAAGGAAAATATGTATCGCGGTGTATATCCATCCGAATATTTTTTCGCTTTTATTCATAGGCAGCGAAAATGCTCTTTTTTTCATTGCTCGACCTTCTTTTTCAATGAATAAACAAAGTTAAGCGCTTCTATCGGCGTCATCGTCTCGACCGACACGTTTCTTATCTCCTCGGCTATCTCTGAAACCGATATGTCCATGACCGACATCTGCCCATCTCCGCCGGCAGTATCGGCGCTTTTTTTATCCGACGGGCGCTTTACCTCATCCTCAAGCAGCGCGAGTACCTCCTTCGCCCTTTTTATGACAGGCTCAGGCACGCCTGCAAGACCCGCGACCTCGATACCATAGCTCTCGTCCGCGCCGCCGGGCACGATCTTGCGAAGGAAGATCAGATCTTTTCCGCGCTTTTTTGCGGAGATATTGAAATTTTTGACGCCCTGCATCTGCCCTTCAAGCGCGGTAAGCTCGTGATAATGCGTCGCAAACAGCGTTTTTGCCCCGAGCTTTTTCTTATCCGCACAGTATTCCAGCACCGCCCGCGCTATCGACATGCCATCGTACGTCGACGTGCCTCTGCCTATCTCGTCCAAAATCAGCAGACTGCGGTTCGTCGCGTTTTTGAGTATCTCGGCGACCTCCGTCATCTCCACCATGAACGTAGACTTGCCGGCTGCAAGATCGTCCGACGCGCCTATTCTTGTAAATACGCGGTCCACTATGCCCATATGCGCTATTTTCGCCGGTACAAAGCTGCCTATCTGCGCCATAAGCACGATAAGTGCGATCTGCCTCATATACGTCGATTTCCCCGCCATGTTCGGACCCGTTATTATCGCCGCGCGGCACTCGTCCCCGTCAAGACTTACGTCGTTCGGGACAAAAAGTATATCCTTCTGCATCTGCTCGACGACAGGATGTCTCCCATCTTTTATATTTATTATGAGGGACAGATCTATCTCCGGCATGCAGTAATTATTCGCCGCCGCGACCTCGGCAAGCGAGCACAGCACATCGAGCTCCGCGACGAGCCCCGCCGTCTTCTGTATTCTGACGACTTCGCCGGCTACCTTTCCGCGCAGCTCTACAAACAGCTTCTGTTCAAGCTTTTCAAGCCTGTCTCTCGCTGTAAGAAGCTCTGCTTCCAGATCTTTGAGCTCCTGCGTTATAAAACGCTCACTGTTTACAAGCGTCTGCTTACGTATGTAATCCTCCGGCACATCCGCCGCCGCTGAACGCGGTATCTCTAT